>NZ_JBWJAR010000008.1:210248-237845 GCF_056389225.1 Pseudarthrobacter sp. rb
GGTTGGCTCCCCGGGGGGGGGCGCCCCCCCCACGTGTTGCGGGGCGCCGCGCCCCCGCCGGGGGGGCCCCCACTACCCGGCCGTGCCGGCGTGCCCGCCGGCGTCCTTTTCGTGCTTGCGCTTTTGCTCCGCAAGCTTCTGCTTCTCCAGCCACGTCATGATGTCGGCCGTCCGGATCCGGCGGTGCGATCCGCGGTACTCCACCGGGATCTCGCCGCGGTCCGTCATGTTGCGGAGGTAGGTGTGCGAAATCCCGGCCAGTTCGGCCGCCTGCGAGGTGGTCAGCATCTCCTCCACGCTGCTCACGGTCACCGTTTCGCCGCGTCCCAGCCTGGCGAGGAGATCCACGACGGCGTCCCTCGCCTGTCCGGGCAGCCGGTGGACCGTGCCGTCCACGAACACGGTGATGTCATTGCTGTCCTCGAGGGCGCGCGTCAGGCTGCGGGCCTCGCCGGCGGGCAGGCCGGCCGTGACGCGGGGGGCTATCAGTGCCATGGACGTAGCCTATCCCGGGTGTGGCCGGCGTGCCCGCAGGCGTCAGAGCCCCAGTTCCTCCAGGACCGGGAGCTTTTCCCGCACCCAGGCGCGGGCTTCGGTGGCGCTCGGCGCGGACAGGGCCAGCTTGGCCAGCTCCTGGGCTTCGGACAGGGTTACGGTCTTCAGGACCGCTGCCACCGCGGCAAGGGACCGCGCCGTCATGGACAGGGTGCTGACGCCAAGGCCGGTGAGGACGACGGCGAGGGCGGGATCGGCGGCAGCCTCACCACAGACGCCCACGGGCTTGTCGTGGCCCTCCGCGCGGGACCCTTCGACGGTCAGTCCAACGAGGCGCAGGACCGCGGGCTGCCACGGGGTGTTCAGGTTGGCCAGTGGGCCGAGTTGGCGGTCGGCAGCCATGGCGTACTGCGTGAGGTCGTTGGTGCCAAGGCTGGCGAAGCTGACTTCGCGCAGGATGGCCTCGGCGGTCAGGGCCGCGGAAGGAACCTCCACCATGACGCCAGGGGTTTTGATGCCGGCGTCCGCGCACATCGAAGCGAAGCGCGAGGCTTCCTCCGCGGTGGAGATCATGGGTGCCATTACCCAGACGTCAGCCTGGGACTGCTGCTGGGCCAGGGCGATGGCCTCGAGCTGCCGGTCCAGGACGCCGGGGGTGGTGAAGTCGGTGCGGTAGCCGCGGACACCAAGGGCCGGGTTGGGCTCCGTGGAATCGGTCAGGAAGGGCAGGGGCTTGTCCGCGCCCGCATCGAGCGTGCGCAGCACCACCTTCTTGCCGGGGAAGGCATCGAAGACGCTCTTGTAGGCAGCCGCCTGCTCCTCAACGGAAGGTTCGGTGTCCCGTTCCAGGAAGCAGAACTCGGTGCGGAAGAGGCCTACGCCCTGGGCTCCGAGCTTGGCGGCGGCTTCGGCGTCCTTGCCGCCACCCACGTTGGCGAGCAGCGGCACCTGGTGGCCATCCGCCGTCGTGCCCGTGCCGGTGAACTCAGCCAGCAGCGACGCCGTGGCTGCCCACGCTTCCGCCGTTGCACGGAGGGTCTCGTCAGGTTCAGCGGTGATGCTGCCGCCGGCGCCGTCCACGTACACCTCGGTGCCGTCCGGCAGTTCGTCGACGCCCACCGCGGCAACCACGGCGGGCAGGCCGAGGGAGCGGGCGATGATGGCAGTGTGGGACTGGGGGCCGCCGCCTGCGGTGACCAGCGCCAGGACCTTGTTCGGGTCAAGGGTTGCCGTGTCCGCGGGGGCAAGGTCCTCTGCCACCAGCACGAACGGGGTGTTGGAGGCGGGGATGCCGGGCGCGGGCACGCCCCGCAGCGCGGCGACAATCCGGGCACGGACGTCCAGGACATCGGTGGCGCGTTCTGCCATGTAGCCGCCCAGGTTGTGCAGCATCTCGGACACAGAGGAGCCGGATTCCCAGATGGCGCGTTCGGCAGAAACACCCCGGGCCACCAGCTTGGCCGCCCCCTTGATCAGCATGGTGTCCTTGGCCATCAGTGCAGTGGCCTCCAGGACAGCCTTGCCGTCGCCGATGGCGTGCGCGGCGCGCTCCTTCAGCTCGTCGTGCACCGCCTGGGAAGCAGCCTTCAGCGCTGCGGTGGCTTCCTCGGCAGTGGTGTCCGGAGCCAGCTGTTCACCGGCGGGAGGCTCACTGATGGGTTTGGGCATCTGCCGGATGGTGCCGATGACGCGGCCTGGGCTGACGCCTACTCCTGGGAAGTTCTGCACTGAAGGTCCTCATTCTCTGCCGGTAGACAGGCCCGCCAAGTTCTCCGGCGCCGTGCCGGGTCCGCCGGAGGACTGCTACGTCCAGGGGCGGGAAACGTGCCTGAAAAAATTGTATGTGATTCAGTTCATATAGCAACGCTATAGGTGTTAGGGTAGCGGTTATGAGTTTGGATGGCCAGCTTCCCCCCAAAATGCGGCTGCTCCGTGCTGCCGCGGAACTGCTGGCAAATTCGGCCGGAGCTCCGGTCTCCACCCGCCAGATCACCCAGCTGGCAAGGGTTTCGGCTCCCACCCTCTACCACCACTTCGGTGACAAGGAAGGTCTGTTCGACGCCGTCGTCGCCGCAGGGTTTGAGGAATATGTCGCGGGCGAAAGGGATTTCGCCCCCTCCGGACAGCCCCTTGAGGACATCCGGAGAATGTGGGACAACCACGTCCAGTTCGGCCTGAACCAGCCCGAGCTGTACCTGGTGATGTTCGGCAACATCCGTCCGGAAAGCCGGCCCGCCATCGTGGCGGATGCCGAGGCGCTGATGGAAGAGATGCTGAATAAAGCAGCGGCGGCGGGCCAGCTGAACGTCCAGCCCAGGGAAGCGGCCAGGTCCATCCTGGCGGCCAACGTGGGCGTGACGCTCATGCTGATCGCGGAGCCCGCCACCGAACGCAACCTCGAACTGTCCACCATGACCCGGGACGCCATGATTTTCGCGGTGTCTGCCGAGCCCGCCAGCGGCCCGGCCCCGGGCGGCACCGGGAAGTCCTCGGTGGTGGTGGCAGCGATCGCCCTGAACGCCGCACTTCAGGCCTCGCACTCTGACCAGCTTTCCAGCTCGGAACTCAAGCTTTTCCTCGAATGGCTCCACCGGATCTCCACCAGCCCGGCCGGATAGCCCCACAACCCCGCATTACCCAGCAGTACGTCGTCGTAATCATCGGACCAATCCTGCGGAGCAGCAGGAATGACGGTTAGGAAATCACATGGCAACAGAGACAGTTGCAAAACCCCGCACCAGCGCGCGCGTGCACGTCCAAAAGTTCGGGACATTCCTGTCCGGCATGATCATGCCCAACATCGGCGCGTTCATCGCCTGGGGCATCATCACCGCCCTCTTCATCGAGAAGGGGTGGCTGCCCGTTCCGCAGCTCGGTGGTTTCGGTGAAACCGGCGGGAAGCCGAACATCGGCCTGGTAGGCCCCATGATCACCTACCTCCTGCCGCTGCTGATCGGCTACACCGGCGGCAAGATGGTCTACGACGTCCGCGGCGGCGTGGTGGGAGCCATCGGCACCATGGGCGTGATCGTGGGCGCCGGCATCCCCATGTTCATCGGCGCCATGATCATGGGCCCCCTGGGCGGCTGGACCATGAAGAAGATCGACTCCATCTGGGACGGCAAGATCCGCCCCGGCTTCGAAATGCTGGTGAACAACTTCTCCGCCGGCATTTGGGGCGCGCTCCTGGCCCTGCTGGGCTTCTACGGCATCTCCCCGCTGGTCACCGCCTTCAGCACGGCCGCCGGCAACTTCGTCCAGTTCCTGGTGCAGAACGGCCTCCTGCCGCTGACCAGCATCTTCATCGAACCCGCCAAGGTCCTGTTCCTGAACAACGCCATCAACCATGGCGTCCTCACCCCGCTGGGCGTGCAGCAGTCCCTGGAGCAGGGCAAGTCCATCCTGTTCCTGCTGGAAGCCAACCCCGGTCCCGGCCTGGGCCTCCTGCTTGCGTACACGTTCTTCGGCCGCGGCGCCGCCAAGGCATCGGCTCCCGGTGCAGCCCTCATCCAGTTCCTCGGCGGCATCCACGAGATCTACTTCCCGTACGTCCTGATGCGCCCGCTGCTGATCCTGGGTACCATCGCCGGCGGCATGACCGGCATCGCCACCCTGGCCATCACCAACTCCGGCCTGGTGGCACCCGCCGCGCCTGGCTCCATCTTCGCCGTCCTGGCGCAGACCTCCCGCGACAGCTACTTCGGGGTGATCCTCTCCGTGGTGCTCGCCGCGACGGTTTCCTTCCTGGTGTCCTCGGTCATCCTCCGCACCACGAAGCACAGCGATGAGGCCGACCTGGGTGACGCCACCGCCCGCATGGAGGCCATGAAGGGCAAGAAGAGCTCCGTCGCCTCCACCCTCACCCGTGCCGGTGCCGGTGCCGCTGCCGCGGGACGCGGCGGCGTGGGCGTCCTTGCCGGCCCCGTGCGGAACGTGGTGTTCGCGTGCGACGCCGGCATGGGCTCCAGCGCCATGGGCGCCTCGGTGCTGCGGAACAAGATCAAGGCTGCCGGCTTCCCGGACGTCAAGGTCACCAATGCCTCCATCGCCAACCTCACGGACACCTACGACGTCGTGGTCACCCACCAGGACCTCACCGAACGCGCCAAGCCGGCCACGTCCAGCGCCGTCCACTACTCCGTGGACAACTTCATGAGCAGCCCGCGCTATGACGAGATCGTCGAGCTGGTCCGCGACAGCAACACTGAGGGTGGAACGGCCGACGCCGGCACCACCCACGGTGCCCACGCCGCAGACGCCCCCGTGGACGCAACGCCCGCTGCCGCGGGAACAGCTGCAGGTGCGGCGACGGCAGGCGGAACAGCCGCCGCCAACGGAACCTCCGAGATCCTGGCCCGCGAGAGCGTGGTGCTCACCGGTTCGGCCACCACCCGCGATGCCGCCATCGACGAGGCCGGCCGGCTCCTGCTGGCGCGGGGCGCCGTGGATGAGGGTTACATCACCGCCATGCACGAGCGCGAGGAATCCGTGTCCACCTACATGGGCAGCTTCCTGGCCATCCCGCACGGCACCAACGCCGCCAAGGACCACATCCGCAAGTCCGCGGTTTCTGTCATCCGCTACCCGGAGGGCATCGACTGGAACGGCAAGGAAGTGAAGTTCGTGGTGGGCGTGGCAGGCATCAACAACGAGCACCTGCACATCCTGTCCTCCATCGCCAAGGTGTTCACCAACAAGGAGCAGGTGGCCCGGCTGGAGGCTGCCACGTCCGAGGACGAAGTCCTGGAGCTCTTCGGAAAGGTCAACGCATAGTGAAGGCTGTACATTTCGGTGCCGGCAACATCGGCCGCGGCTTCGTGGGCCTGCTCCTGCATGACGCAGGCTACGAGGTGGTGTTCGCGGACGTGGCTGAGGAACTCATCACCCGGCTCTCGCAGGCGGACAGCTATGCGGTGCACGAGGTGGGGGAGAACCCCGCCGTGCGCACCGTGGACAACTTCCGGGCGCTGAACTCCAACGCCCAGGAAGCGGAGCTGGTCCACGAAATCGCGACGGCGGACATCGTCACCACGGCGGTTGGCCCGCACATCCTGAAGTTCGTGGCGCCCGTGATCGCCAAGGGCATCGTTGCCAGGGAACCGGGGCTTGCGCCCCTCCAGGTGATGGCCTGCGAGAACGCCATCAACGCCACGGACATCCTGGCCAAAGAGGTGGCCTCCCAGCCTGGTGTCACCGCCGCAGTGCTCGACGGCAAGGCAGTCTTCGCCAACACCGCCGTGGACCGGATCGTGCCCAACCAGGAGGCCGGGCAGGGCCTGGACGTGACGGTGGAAACCTTCTACGAGTGGGTCATCGACCGCACCGCCTTCGGCGATTCCGTTCCGGTGATTCCGGGAGCCACCTTCGTGGATGACCTCTCGCCCTACATTGAGCGGAAGCTGTTCACCGTGAACACCGGGCATGCCTCTGCCGCGTACCTCGGCTTCGAAGCGGGCGTGGAGAAGATCTCGGACGCCATGGCGGACCAGGATGTGGCCGAAGACGTGCGTGCGGTGCTCGAGGAAACCAAGCAGCTCCTGGTGGCCAAGCACGGATTCAGCAACGACGAACAGGAGGCCTACGTCCAGAAAATCCTGGTCCGGTTCTCCAACCCGTACCTGCCGGACACCGTGACCCGGGTGGGCCGTGCGCCGCTGCGGAAGCTGAGCCGGCACGAACGTTTCATCGGCCCGGCGGCGGAGCTGGCGGAACGCGGCGTGGTGCCGGAGGCCCTCCTCGGCGCCATTGCCGCCGCCCTGCGGTTCACGGATCCCGGCGATGCCGAGGCCACCGAGCTGGCAGGCATCCTGGGCTCGGCCAGCCCGGCCGATGCCACGGCGAAGATCACCGGGCTCGAGAAAGACCATCCGCTGTTCAATGCCGTTGCCACCCTGGTGGAGGAGCGGCAGGCGGAGCTGGCCGGCACCCCCGCCTGACCTGGCCGCCTTCCGGAATAACCGACGTACTCGACAAACCGCGACGCCGGCACCCACGCGGGTGCCGGCGTCGCGGTTTTCCTGTGCAAAGCTGGGCAGGTGATCCCTGCCCAAGATGCCGTTCCTGCCCTGTTCACTGCCGACGTCGACGGCGGCACGTTCCGCCTCCGCCACGCCACCCCGGCCGACCTCCCCGCCATGGTGCGGCTGCTGGCCGATGATGCCCTGGGCGCAGGCCGCGAAACCGCGCAGGACATGGAACCGTACGAGCATGCCTTCGACGCGATAGCGGCAGACCGGAACCATCTGCTGGTGGTGGGCGAACTGGTGCCGCACGGCGAAGCCGCAGGCGCGGCAGTTGCCACCTTCCAGCTGAGTTTCCTGCCCGGCATCTCCCGGAAGGGTGCCTGGCGCTCGCAGCTCGAGGGCGTCCGGGTGGACGCGTCCCTCCGCGGCCAGGGACTCGGGAAGCTGATGGTGGGCTGGGCGGTCGGGGAGTCCCGCAGGCGCGGCTGCACCCTGATGCAGCTGACCACGCACCGAAGCCGCACGGCAGCGCATCGGTTCTACGAGCAGCTGGGCTTCGAGGCCAGCCACGTCGGCATGAAGCTGGCCCTCTAGGCCTTGACCGTTAGGTACCCTAAATGTTAGGGTACCTAACGATGAATACCAACAATCCCCAGCTCCAGGAACTAGCCAGCGGGTTCCGCGAAGCCCTCCGCCACAGCGTCTACCTGGTCCGGCGCCTCGACGCGGACGGTGAACTCAGCGCCGCCCAGCTCAGCACGCTCAAGATGCTGCTCGGTGAAGGCCAGCGCGTCGGTGAAATCGCCCGGAACCTCGGGGTCCGCGTGCCCAGCGCCACCGAGCAGATCATCAAACTTGAACGCGCCGGCCTGGCCCGCCGCGAGCCGGATCCGGCAGACTCCCGTGCCGTCCGGGTGATCCTCACCCCCGAAGGCCGTGCCGCCGTCGACGCCGCAAACAAGCGCCGCAACCAGGTGATGGCCGACATCCTCAGCACCCTCACCGACCAGGACCGCAAAGCCCTGTCGGAGGCCCTGCCGGTCATCGACAAGATCAATGCATCCCTCCAGAACTGAACCAGCCACCCACCCTGAATCAGCCACGAACTTAGGAGTACCCTCCATGGACGGCCAGCTCGCAGAAACCCTGCCGGCACCAGAATCAACCCTGCAGGCCGAAAAGGCCTCATTCCTGAAGCAGCCCAAGGCGGTCTGGGCCACCGCCCTCGCCGCAGTGTTCGCCTTCATGGGCATCGGGCTGGTGGACCCCATCCTCCCGGCCATCGCCACCAACCTGGACGCCAGCCCCAGCGAGGTATCCCTGCTCTTCACCAGCTACTTCCTGGTCACCGCGCTGGCCATGCTGATCACGGGTTTTGTTTCCTCCCGGATCGGCGGCAAGAAGACCCTGCTGATCGGCCTGGCCGTCATCGTCGTCTTCTCCTCGCTGTCCGGCCTGTCCGCCAGCGTCGGTGAGCTGGTGGGCTTCCGCGCCGGCTGGGGGTTGGGCAACGCCCTCTTCGTGGCAACCGCCCTCGCCGTGATCGTGGGCGTGGCCAGCGGCGGCGCCGGAACCGCCATCATCCTCTACGAGGCCGCCCTGGGCCTGGGCATTTCGCTCGGGCCGCTCCTTGGCGCCCTCCTGGGCGGCTGGCAGTGGCGCGCACCGTTCTTCGGCACCGCCGTCCTGATGGCCGCCGCCTTCATCGCCCTGATCGCCCTGCTGCCCACGACCCCGCTGCCCGAACGCAAGGTGCGGCTGCGGGACCCCCTCCTGGCGCTGGGCCACAAGGGACTGCGGACGACGGCGGCGAGCGGACTGTTCTACAACTACGGCTTCTTCACCATCCTGGCCTTCACCCCGTTCATCCTGGGCATGGACGCGTACGGCATCGGCGGAGTCTTCTTCGGCTGGGGCGTAGCCGTGGCAGTCTTCTCCGTCTTCGTGGCTCCGCCGCTGCAGGCCCGCTTCGGCGCCGTGAAGGTCCTGACGGGCACGCTGTTCCTGCTCATGCTGGACCTGGCCGGCCTGGGACTGGCTGCCGGGCACTCGGTTCCTGCCGTCGTCGTGCTGGTGATCGTTGCCGGTGCACTGCTGGGCGTCAACAACACCATCTTCACCGAACTGGCCATGGGCGTCTCCGATTCGCCCCGGCCCGTGGCATCCTCCGGCTACAACTTCGTCCGCTGGATGGGCGGCGCACTGGCCCCGTTCGCGGCAGCCCAGCTCGGCGAGCACTTCGGCCCGCAGGTCCCGTTCTTCGCCGGCGCCGTGGCCATGGTGATCGCCATCCTGATCGCGTTCGGCGGCCGGGCCTACCTGTCCTCGCACGAACCTCACGTCGTGTAACCGCCGCACTTTTAGGCAGTAAACAGCAAACCCTCCACCACGCCATGTGATGGAGGGTTTGCTGTTGTCCGGCGAAAGCTGATGGGGCGTCGCCGGAAAGGCCGCGGGATGTGAGGGGGCGTTACTTGGCTTTCGCTGAACCCTTCGGCACGAACAGCGTCTCGGCCTGCTCCAGGGACATGCCGTTGGTCTCCGGCACCTTGAACATGACGAAGAAGAAGGACGCGGCAGCGAACAGGGCGTACATGGCATAGGTCAGCGGCAGGGACGCGGACGCCATGACCGGGAAGCTGAGGGTGATCACGAAGTTGGCCACCCACTGCGCGGCAGCTGCGAGGCCCAGGGCCCGGGCGCGGATCCTGGACGGGAAGATCTCGCCCAGGAGCACCCACACCAGGGGTCCCCAGGAGGCGCCAAAGCTGACCACGAACACGTTGGCGGCAACCAGGGCCACCGGACCCCACGCACCCGGGAGGGTGATGTTCTCGCCGGAGCCGATGGCCGAGGAGAACGCCAGGGCCATGGCGCCCAGGGACACGGCCATTCCCACGGAGCCGGCGAGCAGGATGGGCCGCCGTCCCACGCGGTCCACCAGGGCAATGGCCACCAGGGTAACCAGGATGTTGGTGATGGACGTTGCCACCGAGATGGCCAGGGAGTCCTTCTCCTGGAAGCCCACAGCCTTCCACAGCGTGGTGGAGTAGTAGAAAATCACGTTGATCCCCACGAACTGCTGCAGCACGGACAGGACGATGCCCACCCAGACCACTGCCTGCAGGCCCAGGGTCTTCCCGCGCAGCGAGCCCTTCTGGCCGGCCACCTTGTCTTCCTCGATGGCTTCCTGGATCTCGCGGATGTGCCGGTCGGTGTCCTCGGCGGGGGCGATCGAGGCGAAGACCTTCCGGGCCTCGTCCTCCTTGCCCTTGAACACGAGGAACCGCGGGGACTCGGGCAGGGTGAAGGCAATCCAGCCGTAGACCACGGCCGGGACTGCGGCAGCGAGGAACATCCAACGCCATGCCTCAATGCCCAGCCAGAAGCGCTGGTCCGCGCCGCCGGCAGTGGTGGCCAGGAGCGCGTCGGACAGCAGGGCGGCGAAGATACCGGTGGTGATGGCCAACTGCTGCAGCGAGGCCAGTCGGCCGCGCACCTGCCGCGGCGAAATCTCGGAGATGTAGGCCGGAGCGATGACCGATGCCAGGCCGATGCCCAGCCCGCCCACCAGGCGCCAGAACACCAGGTCCCAGACGCCGAAAGCGAACCCGGTGCCCAGGGCGCTGACCAGGAACAGCAGCGCGCCCAGTTTCATGGCGGGGATGCGGCCGTGCCGGTCCGCCACCTTGCCGGCCAGGAAGGCGCCGGCCGCGCAGCCCAGGAGGGCAATGGCCACGGCAAAGCCTGTCACGGCCTCGGAGAGCGCGAATTCTTCCTTCAGGGCATCCACGGCCCCGTTGACCACGGACGAGTCAAAGCCGAAGAGGAATCCGCCCACCGCCCCCGCGAGCGCCAGCCAGATCACCCGCCGCGGAATCCCGGTGGTGGTCTGCTCCTGTGCAGTGGGCATGGTTCTCCCTGGGTTTGGGGTTTTATGGATGCGGTGCGGACGTCGTCGGCTGCGGTACCGGCCAAAGGGGCCGGCGCACACGCGCTAAACAGTGTGGCACGTCACCGCCCTAGGTTCCACTTGGCGCCCCTGTCCCCTTAAGCGACTGTCCCCTTAAACGCCGGACGACGACGGCGGGCCGTGCCGCCGTCGTCGTCCGTTCAGTGCGCTCCCGGGGTGGGGCACCCGGCTAGTGCGCCGGAATCTCCATGCTGTCCCTGTCCTGCGGGGATGCCTTCTGGTCGGTCAGCTTCTTCCGGGGGAGGGCGAAGCTGATGAGGAAGGCCAGGCCCGTCAGGGCTGCCGCGGTCAGCATCACCGTGTCAATGGACGTGGCGAAGCCTTCGGTGATGGGCCTGGTCAGGGTGCTGTTGGCGGTGTGCAGCCAGCTGGTGTCGTTCAGGGAGTCGTTGGACGCACCGTTCTTGAAGAAGTCGTACAGCTTGGCGTTGGCCGGGTCCGACGCGACGGCGGGGTCCTTGAGCACGGCCAGGTAGGCGGGGTCCGTGGCGGCGGCCTTCATGCTGTCGGCGATCCGGCTGGCAGCCAGGCTGAACAGCATGGAGATGAAGACGGCGGTTCCTACGGCACCGCCCATGGAGCGGAAGAACGCTGCCGAGGAGGTCCCCACGCCCATGTCCCGCGGCGGTACCGAGGTCTGCATGGCCAGCGTGAGCGGCTGCATGCAGAAGCCCAGGCCCACTCCGAAGAACACCGCAATCAGGCCCGGCACCCACAGGTCCGTGTCTACTCCCAGCGAGAAGCCCATCACCAGGGCCGCCGCCGTCAGGATTCCGGTACCCATGATGGGAAAGATGCGGAACGTGCCCGAGGCGGAGATGGTGCGGCCGGCCGTGATGGATCCGAACAGGATGCCCACCGTGAAGGTGATCATCATCAGGCCGGCTTCGGTGGGGGTGAGGCCCTTCACGAGCTGGAGGTACATCGGGAGCATGGCGATGGCGCCGAACATGCCGATGCCGATGATGAAGTTCAGCAGCGAGGACAGGCCGAACGTGACGTTGTGGAAGAGCCGCAGCGGGATGAGGGCGTAGTCGCCGGCGCGTTTTTCCGCCAGCAGGAACCAGGCAATGCCCACCACGCCCAGGCCGTAGCAGAGGAAGGAGTTCAGCGATGTCCAGCCCCAGGTGCGGCCCTGTTCGGCCACCAGGAGGAGGGGAACGATGGCTACGGTGATCGCTGCCGCGCCCCAGTAATCGATCTTCTGCTTGAGGTGCTTTGCGGGCAGGTGCAGGAACAGGAACACCACCGTCAGGGCGGCGAGGCCGATGGGAATGTTGATGAAGAACACCCAGCGCCAGCCGTCGAATCCCAGGATGTTGGCGGAACCGGCGAACGCGCCGCCCACCACCGGCCCCAGGACCGAGGAGATTCCGAACACGGACATGAAGTAGCCCTGGAATCTGGCACGGTCCTTGAGCGAGACGATGTCGCCGATGATGGTCAGTGCCAGGGCCAGCAGGCCGCCGGCACCCAGGCCCTGGATGCCGCGGGCAATGGCCAGTTCGGTCATCGAGTGCACGGACCCGGCGTAAAGCGAGCCCACCAGGAAGACGGCGATGGCGGTCAGGTACAGCGGGCGGCGCCCGAAGATGTCGCTCAGCTTGCCGTAGAGCGGGGTGCTGACCGTGGACGTGATCAGGTAGGCGGTGGTGGCCCACGCCTGCAGGGAGAGTCCGTCCAGGTCGTTGGCGATGGTGTAGATGGACGTGGAGACGATGGTCTGGTCAAGGGATGCCAGGAACATGCCCAGCATCAGGCCCACCATTACTGTGACGATCTGGCGTCGCGTCAGGGTTTCGCCGGCGCCTGGCGCGGCAGTGGCTTTGGACATGGGTGCTCCAAGGGAAGAAAAAGGATATAAGCAGCGATAGTTGCTTTCAGTAACTATCTTACTGGTTCTTTCTATTCCCCGCCGTGCGTATTTTGTTGCTGAAGCTTTTGCCCGTCCGCCCTTACGGTTCCACGAGGATGCCGTCGGGGTCGCACCAGACGGTGGCTCCGGGGCGGAACGTCACGCCGTCGATCACCACGTCCACGTCGACCTCGCCGGCTCCGGCCTTCCGGCTCTTCCTGGGGTTGCTCCCGAGGGCCTTGACGCCGAGGTCCAGTTCAGCGATTGCCAGCCGGTCGCGGATGGCGCCATTGATGACGACGCCGGCCCAGCCATTGGCGACGGCGCTTTCGGCGATCATGTCCCCCATCAGGGCAGTGCCCAGCGAGCCACCGCCGTCCACCACCAGTACCGCACCGTTCCCCGGCGAGCCGAGCGTGGACTTCACCAGGGCGTTGTCCTGGAAGCAGCGGATGGTCCTGACCGGACCGCTGAAATGGGACCGGCCACCCAGGGACTGGAACTGCAGGGACACCGATGCCAGTGCGTCGCCGCGCTCATCATAGAGATCGGCAGTGTTCATGGCCGGTGCGGATCCGTTTCCTGCTGGTGTGGTCACGTGGCTCTCCTCGCGTAGTGGTGGATTATGCACATCCGGCGCCTGGCGCAGGGCGGCGCGTTACCGCCCACGATAGTCTGATCCCACCGCCAACCGGCCGTACCAGGGGGGAGCCAAACCAATGAGTGTGTCCAATACGCCCGCGCCGGATGGCACCTTCGCCGGCCACTCCCCGGCCGCGGCGCTCGCCGAACCGGTTGAGCGGGTCACTGCCCGCTGGGTGACCGGGCTGGTGCTGGTAAACGTGGGGATTAATGCCGCTTTCTTCGGCCCCATCAACGTCTTCATCGGCCAGCAGGCCATCAGCATCGATGCACCCGCCAAGGAAGCCATCCTGTCCCTGGTCACGGCCTGCGGCGCGGCGGTGTCGCTGGTGGCCAACCCCCTGTTCGGTGCGCTGTCGGACCGGACCACGTCACGGTTCGGGCGGCGCGCGCCGTGGGTGCTGGCCGGGGCAGTGCTTGCCACCGCGGCGCTGCTGGCCATGTCCTTCTCGGGTGCGGTGGCGCTCATGGTTCTCTTCTGGTGCCTGGTGCAGCTGGGCGCAAACGCCGCCTACGCCGCCATCACCGCCGCAGTCCCGGACCGGGTGCCGGTGGTCCAGCGCGGGGGAGTGGGCGGACTCGCGGCAATGGGCCAGACCCTCGGCATCCTCACGGGGGCGGTCTTTGGCGCCGTGGTCTCCGGGAACTTCATGGTGGGCTACTGGCTCTGCGCAGGTGCGCTGCTGTTCTCCGTGCTGCCGTACCTGTTCCACCGGAACGACCCCCAACTTCCCAAGTCGGAACTGGCGGCTTTCCGCCCTCGCGTCTTCATAAAGGGCTTCTGGATCAGCCCGTTTATCTACCCCGACTTCGCCTGGGCATGGCTGACCCGTTTCCTGGTCAATGTGGGCAACCAGCTGACCATCGTCTACCTCCTCTTCTTCCTGCGCGACGTCATCCACCACGGGGATCCCGCCACGGGAGTGCTGGTCCTGACCGGCATCTATGCCGTGATGGTGATGATCACTGCCGTCGTCGCGGGGCCCTGGAGTGACAGGGTGGGGCGGCGGAAGCCCTTCGTCATCGGGTCCTCCGCCACCATCGCCATGGCCGGAGCCATCATGGCGTTCTTTCCTGTCTGGCCCGGCGCGCTGGCCGGTGCCGCGGTCCTGGGCATCGGGTTCGGCGCCTACCTGGCCGTGGACTTTGCGCTGCTGACACAGGTCCTGCCCTTCGCCGTCAGCCGGGGCAAGGACATGGGCGTCATCAACGTGGCCAACTCGCTGCCGCAGGTGGTTGCCCCGGCTTTGGCGCTGCTGGCCGTGAACCACTGGGGCGGCTACCGGACACTGTTCCTCACCGCCGCTGCAATTGGCCTCTTGGGCGCCGTGTTCGTGGTGAAGATCAGGGGCGTCGACTGACCCCTTGGGGGCCTGAAGATAAGGCCGCTGACTAATTAGGGCATGTGCCTGTGCCGTATAGTTGAACCGGGCTGCAGGGCGGTACGGAAGTGGGGGCGCTCCTGGCCGCAGTCCCTACGACACAACCCCGGAATGCTGATGCCCGAGACTTTTTCAGACCATCCGCCCATGGCCGCCAGGCCTTCCGCTCCACGCCAGCGCCTCCGCTACGCACGGATCCTTGATACCGCCGCCGGGTTTGCCCGCACGGGGCTTGATGCCGTGGAACTCTCCCAGGTCGCAGAAAAAGCAGACGTACCGCTGGGCACGCTCTACCGCTACTTTCCGTCCCCCACCCATCTGATGCTGGCGCTGTACCGGCAGCAGCTGGACGAACTGGAGGCAGGCTCCCGCGGCTCGTCCGCCCGCTTCCGGGGCCGCGCACTTTCCGGCCTGCTGATGGAAATTTTCCACATGCGCGTCATGCAGCCCGCGGTGGAGCAATGCCTGAGCCGGGGCGTGTACCTGCCGGACAAGGACACCACGGAACTCCTGCGCGAGATCGATGCACTCAGCGAAAAGCTCGTAGCGGGCGCCTGTGGTGATGCCGTGGGAGCAAGGGTCCTCCTCCTGACGGTCACTGGTCTGGTCCAGTCCGTGCGGAACCGCCGGCTTTCGCTCTTCGAAGCCGAGGAAGACCTTAAAAAGGCCTGCGGGCGGCTGTCTCCGGGAGCCGAGGCCGGGTTAACAGTGAGTCGATCGGCGTAACTGGTCTAGACCAAAGTCGGATTAAATCCGCCATAATCACGTGATGCGGGCCACATATATGGCAGATAAAACGTTTTATCAGGCGTCGCCGCTGTCAAGAGGTGCCACCAAGGCAGTCCGGGGCTGCCTACCATGGAGGCACAGGAGCGGCAGGGCGGAAACATCCCCGGCGTTCCCACGGACCCGCCACCCCTGGGTTTCCTGTCGCACTACTTTTCCATGCTGGGCCCGCTGCCGGGCTCCAGTTCCATGTGCCGTGCGCCCACGGCAAGCACCAGGAGACAACGACGTGTCCATTGACGCAATCACCGCCACCGACAACTCAGCAGCGACTGCCCTGACCGAAGACGAGATCTTCAGCGCCCACCAGGGCGGCAAGCTGTCCGTCACCAGCACTGTTCCGCTGTCCAACAAGCGGGACCTGTCCATCGCCTACACCCCGGGTGTCGCCGAGGTCAGCCGCGCCATCCACGCCAAGCCCGAACTCGCACGCACGCTGACCTGGGCCGAGCGCCTGGTGGTCGTTGTCAGCGACGGCACGGCTGTCCTGGGCCTGGGCAACATCGGTGCCAGCGCCTCGCTGCCCGTCATGGAAGGCAAGTCCGCCCTGTTCAAGACCTTTGGCGACCTTGACTCCATCCCGCTGGTCCTCAACACCACCGACGTCGACGAGATCGTGGAAACCCTGGTCCGCCTGCGTCCCAGCTTCGGCGCAGTGAACCTTGAAGACATCTCGGCGCCGCGCTGCTTCGAGCTCGAGGAAAAGCTCATCGAAGCCCTGGACTGCCCGGTCATGCACGATGACCAGCATGGCACTGCCGTGGTCGCCCTTGCTGCGCTGACCAACGCTGCCAAGGTGACCGGCCGCGGCCTGGAAGGGCTGAAGGTCGTGGTGTCCGGCGCCGGCGCGGCCGGGATCGCCGTCGCCGAAATCCTCCTCGCAGCCGGCATCACCGATGTGGTCCTGCTCGATTCCCGGGGCGTCATCAACAGCGGCCGGGAGGACCTGGCCGCCAGCCCCGGGAGCAAGAAGGCGGACATCGCCGGCCGCAGCAACCCCCGCGGCATCACCGGCGGCCCTGCTGAAGCCCTCGCTGGAGCCGATGTGTTCATCGGCGTCTCCTCCTCCAAGCTGGACGAGGCACACCTGGCCTCCATGAACCAGGACGCCATCGTCTTCGCTCTCTCCAACCCGGACCCGGAAGTCCTGCCCGAGGTTGCCGTGAAGTACGCCGCCGTCGTGGCCACGGGCCGCAGCGACTTCCCCAACCAGATCAACAACGTCCTGGCGTTCCCGGGCATCTTCCGCGGTGCCCTTGACGCAGGGGCCCGCCGCATCACGCCGGCCATGAAGCTGGCCGCGGCACGTGCCATTGCCGAGCTTGCCGCCGAGGACCTGTCGGCGGACTACATCGTCCCCAGCCCGCTGGACCCGCGCGTGGCCCCGGCGGTCACCGCCGCCGTCGCCGCAGCGGTGGAAGCGGAGTAGGGCTCCTTTCCTCCGGAACCACGACGGCGGTGCCTCCTTCCCCGAAGGAGGCGCCGCCGTCGGGCGTTAAGGCGCTGAACCAGGGCACCTAGACTGGGCATCATGAGCTCCGAGACCGTGGTGACCATCCTGTGCGGCCTGGCGATCCTGGTGGGGGTAGCCGGCACGATCATTCCCGTCCTGCCCGGGAGCGTGCTGATCGGTGTCAGCCTGCTGGCGTGGGCCATCTGGGGCGGTGCCGGGACGGCGGGGTGGGTGGTGTTCGCGGTGGCCATGATCTTTGTCGCCGCGGGAATGACGGCAGGTGCCGTCCTGACCGGCAGGAAACTCAAGCAGCACGCCATTCCCAGCCGCAGCATCGTGGTGGCGTTGGTGGCGGGCGTCGTGGGGATGTTCATCATCCCCGTGGTGGGGCTCTTCGTGGGATTTGCTGCCGGCCTGCTGGCCAGCGAGTTCCTCCGCACGCGGAACTTTACGACGGCGGCGAGGTCCAGCTGGGCCGCACTGAAGGCCACCGGCGTAGGTATGCTCGCTGAATTCGGGCTCGCCTGCCTTGCTGCCAGCACCTGGGTGATCGGTGTGTGGATCGCCGCCGCGAACGGCTGATTCTAGAGTCCCAGTCCTCCGAGCTTGTCGCCCAGGCCGCCGGGAAGTTTGTCGCCGAGTCCGCCGGGAAGCCTGGAGAGCAGTTCGGCAGGGTTGATGCCGAGTTTGGACAGCAGCCCGGCATGCTGTTCGGTGTCCACCTGGTCCGGCAGTTCCGACTCTGCCTGTGAGGCTTTGCCCTGGTCTCCCTGGGACCGCAGGAGTTCAAGGATCTGGTTCTTGTCGATTTGCATGGCATTCTCCTCAACGGGATTTATTTACTAAGGGTGCTTACTACCTTTCCTGAAAATGATGTTCGGGACAAGGCCTTCGCCATGTCTGTGCTCAGCGATGCAGCGCATCGAGCAGGCATCAGCTGCCGGTTAGCATTTAAGGATGAGCGCCGGGGAGACTGCACCGATTTACTGGGACAGCCGCGACCTCACCCCTTTCGGACAGGCACAGCTGCGCACTCCTGTCCATGACCTTGCCGGGGGAGTGGGTGGCCTGCTGACCGGTGTCCTGGGCGGACGCAACCCCGCTTTGCTGTCCATCGACGGCGAGGTGCCCCGGCTCAAGCGGCTGCTGCCCAAGCCTGCCAAAGCGGTCCACGAAGCCGTCTTTACGAGCCGCGAGCCGGAACGCCTGATCACCCTGGCGCGCGCCTATCCCGGATGGGCCGGGCTCTGCTATCTGATGGCCGGGCTGCTGGTGTACAAGCACGGCGGCTATCTGCGCGCTTCCGAGCTCCTTCAGCGGGGGCTCACCACCAGGAACGACGATGAAGCCAACAGGTACTCCTCCACCTATCTCACCAGGATCGTCACCCGGATCGAGCTGGCTGAGCGGGTGGAGATCCCCGTCCTGTTCAGCGAGGAATCGGTGTTCCTGGCCCTGGCCCACTCGTTGCGCGAGACCGGCCGCACGGAGGCTGCGCTCGACGCGCTGGCGGGGCTGCCGCCGTCGCTTCCCATGGCCCTGGCACGCTGCTCCCTTGCCCTCAGCCTGGGCCGAAGCCGCACGGTCATCGACTGGACGGAGGGACTGCTGAACGCGGACGACCTCTCCGCTGCCCTGCTGCTGGTCCGTGCCCGCGCCCTGCGCAGGGAAGGCCGGCTGGACGCTGCCCACCAGGCGATCGTCGAGGTCCTGCGCCGCCGCAAGACTCACCTTGCGCTGCGCAATGACGCCCTGACGGACCGGGCGCTGCTGGTCCTGGAATCGAGCCGCCGCTCGCTGAATCCGCGCGACTGGGGACGCCGGCGCGGGGACCCTGAACCCCAGCGGGAGCTGGAGGCTCCGGCGCCCATCCGCAAGGATGAGGAAATGCGCCGGATCTGGGAGCAGGACTGGAAGGAACTCAGCGGGGATTAGGACCCGTTGGCCTACGAGTGGTTGGCCAGGAAGGGCAGCAGTTGCTCGCCGAGCAGCACAGTCCCCAGGACCACCATGATGATGCCGCTGGCCAGGGTTACCGCCCGCGCTGCGCCGGGCCTGCTCTGCAGCAGCGTGCGCGACAACAGGGCCACCACCGTATAGACCAGGCCTGCCAGCGCCACGAACGTCATGCCCAGGAGGCCCGACTGCACCGGGACGGGCAGCGACGCGTCGGCGCTGACGAACTGCGGAATGAGGGCCACGTAGAAGAGCAGGCCCTTGGGGTTGATGCCGCTGGTGCCCATGCCCTGCAGGAAGGTGCGCAGCTGTGTTCCGGGCCCGACGGCGGCATCCGCACTGAAGCTGGCGCCGCGCCATGACCGGAGGGTTCCCACCCCGAGCCACAGCAGGTAGCCGGCGCCCGCCAGGGTGATCCAGCCAAGGACTCCGGGCATTCCGGCCAGCACCGCAGCCAGGCCTGCCACCAGCAGGGCCGTGTGGAGGACGTACCCGCCGCAGAGCCCTGCGACTGCGGGGACAAAACTGCGCTGCCGGAGACCGGCCGCGATGGTGTAGGCCCAGTCCACTCCCGGGGTGCAGGCCAGGGCGGCGGCCACCACCAAAAAGGCCAGGAACAGCTGCGGGTTCATGCGATTCTCCTGTCTAAGGGCTCTCAGGAGCAACCATAGGAAGAATCAGGCCAAAAGTGCTGTCCTGTTTTCGCCCGCCCCGCGGCAACCGCAGTATATTTATTGCGTGCTGGATCAAGTTGACAGAAATATTTTGCGCCACCTCCAGGAGGACGGCCGGATGACTGCCACCGCCCTCGCTGCGAAGGTGGGCCTCACGGTGGCGCCGTGCCACCGCCGGCTCCGGGATCTCGAGCAGTCCGGAGTCATCCGCGGGTACAAGGCGGATGTCGACCCCGCTGCCGTGGGCCTGGGATTCGAGGCGATCGTGTTTGTCACGCTCCGCCAGGTGGACAGGTCCACGATGGAGATCTTTGAGAACCGGTTGGCGGAGAATCCCAACATCATTGAGGCGCAGCGGCTGTTCGGGTCACCGGACTACCTGCTGAAGATCATCGCGGCGGACCTGCCGGCCTACCAGCGCTTCTACGACACCGAGCTCACATCCCTGCCCGGGGTGGAGCGGCTGACCTCAACGCTGGTCATGAAGAACCTGAAGTCCAACGCGGGGCCGCCGGTGTAGCAGCCGCCTAGGGTTTACCAGTGGCAGCGATGCCGGCCTGGGCCTCCGGGGTGTAGTACTTTCCGGCGAGGTGCACGGAGTAGATGAATGTCATCCGGCCGGTGTCGTGGTTGGAGAGGATTTCGGCGGAAAATACTGTTCCCGTCTTGTTGCCCATTCCGGGATTCCACTGCTTTTTGCCGGAACCGTCTTTGAAGTCGGTGCCGATAGGTTCGGCGTCCTGGAGAATGACGAACCCGAGTTCATCCGCAGCCCGCCTGATTTCGGCGTTGGCGTCCTGTGCGTCCGGGTAGTTGATGAAAATGTCGATGTGGTCCACCGTGTTGTCCGCGCCGGGACGGATGCGGATGGTGTCGGTCCGCATGTCGACCACGCCGCGGGGCGTGGTCATGCTGACATCGATCAGCTTGCCGGAATCCGCTGCCACCAGGGCTCCGTCGGATCCTGAGGGAAGCCCGAGGGCGGACAGGTCCAGTGGCAGGCGGGTGAAGTCGAAGGCCACCTTCCCGCTGCTCTTAATCGCGTTGATGCCTTCCGGTGTGAACTGGGAATTGCCCTCAGCCACGATGGGCGCTTTTTCCCCGGCCGGCATGAACGCGCAGCCGGACAACAGGAGCACGCTGGCCAGGAGTGCGGCGGCCGGAAGGCGCCTCACTGGATGCCCGCAGCTTCGACGTCTGTGCCGCAAAAGTCCCACGCCATGGTTGTCCCCCCAGTGAATTCCTGGATGCCAGCCTAGCGGCGCGTGCCGGACCCGGCGATGGGGAGGGCTATCCTTCGAGCAGGCCGGTGGTGCGGTACGGGATGACCTCGCGCAGGAACATGCTGGTGGACGTCCGGACAATGCCGGGGCAGAGCCGGATTTCTTCGGAGACCCGGTAGAGGTCGTCAGGGCTTTTGGCCACCACGCGGATGAGGAGGTCGGTATCACCGGCCGGCGCGTGGCACTCGAGGACTTCGGGGATCCTGCGCAGCGCGGCGATGGCCTCGTTCAGGTGGCTCTGGTCCAGTTCTGCGCTCACGGCCGCGGCCACACCCCTGCCGAGGGCCGACGGGAGTACGCGGCTGCTGTTGGGGCGGAGTGCCCCCGACGCCGACATCCGTTCCAGCCGCGACTGCACGGTTCCCCGGGCCAGGCCCAGCTTCTGTGCCAGCACCATGATCGGAATGCGCGGGTCTTCGTCCAAGGCGTTCAGGATGCGCTTGTCCGTGGCGTCCAGTTCCTGCAATCTGACCACTTCCTGGCTGCTTCATTGTCAGGATTTGATCAGAATGACTAATCCAAGTCCTGCTTGTTGTTCCAACTGTATGAGGTCTGCTCAAATAGTGGCAACAAGGGCAAAAGCTACCGCTGGAACCCGCAGGCTTACAGGTTTCCCGGCACACCACCCGGCGCCCTGGACACCGCTTCCCGCAAGGAGGCCGCCGCTGGATGAGACTTGTTCACACCATGCTCACTCTGCAAACACGGCAAGAGCCCCTGAGCTACCGACGTCGGACTTCCGCAGTCATCGGTAGCTGAGGGGCTCTTGTGTTATTCGGTCTAGGGTTGGTGTCATGACCCGTGCCGGCCGTTTCGCCCCCAGCCCCTCCGGTGAACTGCATGTCGGGAACCTGCGCACCGCCATTCTCGCCTGGCTCTTCGCCCGCTCCACAGGCCGCGCCTTCCTGCTGCGGGTGGAGGACCTGGACCGTGCCCGCACGGGCGCGGAAGCGGAGCAGTTGCGGGACCTGGCCGCCATCGGCGTCACCTGGGACGGTGACGCCGTAAGGCAGACGGCGCGCGCCCCCCTCTACGCTGAAGCGATCGCCCGCCTCCAGGACGCGGGCCTGACCTATGACTGTTTCTGCACGCGCCGCGAGATCCAGGAGGCTGCGTCGGCACCGCATGCCCCGCAGGGCGCCTACCCCGGGACCTGCCGCAACCTGGACCGCGCTGAGCTGGAGTTCAAGCGCTCCATCCGGCCCTCGGCCCTCAGGCTGCGGGCCGAGGTCGCCGAGTTCACCGTGACCGACGTCCTCCATGGCCGGTTCACCGGCCTGGTGGACGACTTTGTGCTGCGGCGCAACGATGGCGTCACGGCCTACAACCTCGCCGTGGTGGTGGATGATGCCGAGCAGGGCATCGACCAGGTGGTTCGCGGTGATGACCTGCTCCCGTCCACGCCGCGGCAGGCCTATCTCGCCTCGCTTTTAAACATTCCCATACCGGAATATGCCCATGTTCCCCTGGTGGTAAATCAAGACGGCGCGCGGCTGGCCAAGCGCGACGGTGCGGTCACGCTTGCGGACCTGGCTCACTCCGGGGTGGGGGTGGAGGAGGTCCGGGACAGGCTGCTTGCCTCCGTTGGGCTGCCGGGCGGGACGCTGGAGCAGGCGCTGCCCGCATTCTGCCCCGCCGCCCTGCCCCGGGAGCCGTGGGTCTGGGAGCCCCTGGACGTCAACAAACGTTGACGCCCCCCGCTGCGTCAACTAATGTTGACGCCATGGAGGTGGACCGGATGAAGACGCTGGTTGGATCGATGGACGGCAAAGGGCCGGCCGAGGCGCTGCATGCTGTCGCGGAGTTGCAGAGGGAAGTGAGCCGGGCCGAATCGGCCCTGGTCCGCAGTGCGCGCCAGGCCGGATTGTCCTGGGAAGCGATCGCCCTCTGCCTGGGCGTCAGCAAGCAGGCCGTCCACCGGAAGTACGGCAAGCGGTAAGGCGGCCGCGCCTACTCCGGCGCCTTCTGCTCGAAGGGGGCCACGAATTCCTCCGCGAACCGCCGCACGCCGTCCCACTCGGTGTAGATGTAGTCGCGGCCGGTATCCGTATCGGTGCTGCCCTGGCCGCTGACGATATTCTTCATCATCATCCGTTTGAGGAACCCGTACTGGGTGTAGAGGAGGGCCCCGCCAAACAACGCCACCTTGGCGGGGTGCCAGCCGGTACTGTCCTCGAACTCAGCAACGCGTCTCTCCGCCTCTTCCGGGTCCCCATGCGCGGAGAGGCTGACGGAAAACAGGGCGGCCGGCACCTGCTCCAGGGCATCCCGGTTCTTGCGGACGAAATCCGCCACGAATCCCTCGTGCTTTCCGGCGTGGATGGAAGCACCCACGATGACGCCGTCATAGCCGCCAGGGAGGTCGTGGGCGGCATGCTTGAGGTCCAGCGTCCCGGCCTCATGGCCGCGGGCCTGCAGCACATCGGAGATGTACTCGGCGATCCGGGCCGTCTGGCCCTCGGTGGTCCCATAGGGGATCAGAATCTTTGCCATACCCACCACTCTGGCGTCCTGACAGGACCGGGCAAAGGGGCAAAAGTCCCGGCGCGGCGGCCCGGACAACCGGCGGCTAGACCCGCCCCAGCGCCTCGATGTCCTCGAGGAAATCAGCCTGCACTTCGGCGCTCACGGTAGTCCGGGTATCACCAATGGCATCGAGGTAGTCCTGGGTGGAGGGGCCCTTCCGGACTGCCTCCCGGACCGAAACATCGCCCCCCGAGGCCAGCCCGCCGTCGTCGTACACTGCTTTCTCCAGCGCCCGCTGGGAGGCGCTGCGGGCGGCATACTCAATGTCTGCCGGCGAAAAGCCCTCCGTGCGTTCCACCAGGAGCTCCACATCTACAGCGTCCACGACGGCGGCGGGAATGAAGCGCTGCCACATGGCCTCGCGTGCCTGCCGGTCCGGCAGCCCGATGGGAATGACGTAGTCGAACCGGCCGTGGCGCAGGAAGGCGGAGTCCAGGGCGCGGATGAAGTTGGTGGCGCAGACCAGGAGCCTGCCGGGCTGTTCGCGGAATGCGGGGATGATCTTCAGCAGCTCGTTGGTCACGCCCTGCAGCGGCGACGGCGGGTCCCCGGCCCGCTGGGAGGCGATCTCCTCCACCTCGTCGATGAACACCACGGCGTGCTCCAGCTCGGCGATCTCCAGGAAAGTTTCGCGGAGCGCGCCGGCCAGTCCCTGGGGATCGCCGGCCAGCCGGGAGGGGAACACTTCCACGAATGGCCATTCGAGCCGGGAGGCGATTGCCTTGGCGAAGGTGGTCTTGCCGGTCCCGGGCGGACCGAAGAGGACGACGGCGCGCGGCGGCACCACGCCGAATTCATCAGCCAGATCCGCCTCGGCGAGCGGAAGCACCAGGCGGCGTTCGAGCAGTTCCTTTTCCTTGCGCATGCCGGCCACGTTTTCCCAGAGATCACGCGCCAGGACGCGGCCGCCGAGCTGGCCAAGGGCGCCCAGCTCCTGGCGCTGGACCGGGATGGTGCGTTCGAAGTAGCGGAGGTTCTTCTTGAGCGCGAAGCCGCGGCCCAGGAACGCCTCCACCCGGGTTTCGGATTCCGGCATCAGCGCCGAGAGCTTGTTCAGGCCGTGCGGGGCCATGCGGTTTTCGACGGCGGCCAACAGTGACGTGCCGATGCCGCGGCCGCGGTACTCGGGCAGGGTGGCCAGGAACACGATCCAGCCCTGGTCGTGGGCGGCACGTCCGACGGCGGCGCCCACCACCTGTTCGCCCTGCACGGCGACCACGGCGTGGTCCTTCTCGCAGGACGCGAGGACCTCGGACAGGGCATAGACGGGCTCGACGTTGTGGGCCTTCAGCGTCTCCCACAGGTGCAGGATGCCGTCCAGGTCAGCCGAATGGAAATCCCTGATCCGCCAGTTGGTCATGGGTTTACTCCTGTTGGTTCGTCGTTGAGCCAGCCGTGTTCGGGTCAGCGTTTGGCACCTGGAAGTGAGCTTATGCGAACCCGCCGCCCGGGAGGGTTGCGGCGGCGTTGCATGACGCCCTTTCAGAGGCCCAGCGCGTCCATGGTGTGGCGCAGGGTGTCCGCGGAGCGCCGCAGTGCCGCCAGCTCGCCGTCGTCCATGGGCGTTTCCAGGACGCGGTGCACGCCGCCGCGGCCCACCACGCTGGGCAGGGACAGGGCCACCCCGGAGATCCCGTGCAGCCCCGACAGGACCGTGGAAACCGGCAGGACGGCATTGTCGTCGCGCAGGAGCGCCTCCACGATGCGGGCGCCGGACAGGCCGATGGCGTAGTTCGTGGCCCCCTTGCCGGCGATGACCTTGTAGGCGGCCTGCACCACTTCCGTGGCAGTCTCGGCGAGGTATTCGGGCGTGAAGATCCGCTCGCCGCCTTCTGTCCACTCGCGGATGGGCACCGGGCCAATGGTGGCGCCGGACCAGAGCGGGAATTCGGTGTCGCCGTGCTCGCCCACCATGCTGGCATGGACGCTGGAGACGGAAACACCTGCCCGGCGGGCGAGCAGCCAGCGCAGCCGGGACGTATCCAGCACGGTGCCGGAGGAGAAGATCCGTTCCGGGGGCAGCCCGGAAATCCGCTGGGCCGCCACCGTCAGGACGTCGCACGGGTTGGTCACGAGCACGTAGACGGCGTCCGGTGCCCGCTCAAGCAGCGGCGGCATCAGCTGTTCAAGGATCCGCACATTGGTGCCGGCCAGGTCCAGCCGGCTCTGGCCCGGGTTCTGCTTGGCACCGGCCGTGATGACCACGACGTCGGCGCCTTCCGTGACGGCGATATCCCCGCCGCCGGCAACCGTGGCCGACGCCGCAGCGAACTGGCTGCCATGGGCAAGGTCCAGGGCTTCCGCCTCCGCTTTGGGCGCGTTGACATCGAACAATGCGATGCTGCTGGCCGAACCACGGATCAGTGCCGCGTATGCCAGCGAGGTGCCGACGCTGCCGGCGCCCACCACGGCGAGTTTGGATCCTGGCATGGTGCCCTTCCTTCCGGAGTCGTTGAGTGTGTCTTACCCGAAGAGTAGCGTGGCCCACATCACTCAATATCCCTTTAGGAGCCACCATGCCACATCTCGGACGCCGGCTCGCAGCTGTTACTGCGGCGCTGGCAATGAGCGTCACCACGGGGGCCATCAGCCCCGCTTCGGCCGATCCCCGGCAGACAGACAAGGACCCCACGGCCACCGGCTACGGCGGCGCGGTCAGTACGGTGGACCCGGAAGCATCAGCGGCAGCCATCGAGGTCCTCCGCAAGGGCGGGAACGCGGTGGATGCGGCCGTTGCCGCGGCAGCCACCCTTGGAGTTACCGAGCCGTACAGCGCCGGGATCGGCGGTGGCGGCTATTTCGTCTACTACGACGCCAAGTCCGGGAAGGTCAGCACCATCGACGGCCGGGAAACGGCGCCGGCAGGAATCAAGCAGGATGCCTTCATCGATCCCGCTACCGGCAAGCCGTACCGGTTCACCCCGGAGCTCGTCACCAGTGGTGTCTCCGTGGGCGTTCCCGGTACGCCCGCCACCTGGGAGCGGGCACTGGAACGCTGGGGCAGCATCAGCCTGGGGGATGCACTGAAACCCGCGATCAAGGTGGCAGACCGCGGGTTCGTGGTGGATGAGACGTTCCGCAGCCAAACCGCAGACAACCAGGCGAGGTTCGAGGCCTTCACCTCCACCGAGGACCTGTATCTGCAGGGTGGCAAGCTGCCCGAAGTCGGTTCGGTCTTCCAGAACCACGACCTCGCGGACACCTATCGCCTGCTGGCCCGCAAGGGCATGAGCGCGTTCTACACCGGCCCGCTCGCCGAGGAGATCGCCAAGACGGTGCAGAATCCGCCCAAGTCCCCGGACACCAAGCTCCCCGTCCCGGTGGGTTCCATGACCACCGATGACCTGGCCGGCTACGAGGCCCTGGACCAGGACCCCACGCACGTGAACTACCGCGGCTATGACGTTTACGGCATGGCACCTTCAAGCAGCGGCGGCACAACCGTGGGGGAGTCGCTGAACATCCTGGACGTATTCGACCTGCCCGGCCTCAAGGTAGACCAGCCGGCTGTGCTGCACCACTACCTCGAGGCCAGCGCCCTGGCCTTCGCGGACAGGGGGAAATACGTGGGTGACCCCGCTTTCGTGGACGTGCCCACCGAAGCGCTGACCGATCCCGTCTTCGGCAAGGAACGCGCCTGCGAGCTCGACCCCAACCACGCGGCACCCAAACCCGTGAAGCCCGGCAACGTCACCTCCTACGACGGAACCTGCCCGGCGGAACCGGCGGCGCTCGCCGATGAGAAGGACACGGAGAACATCTCCACCACCAACATGACCGTCTCGGACAAGTGGGGCAACGTGGTGGAGTACACGCTGACCATCGAACAGACCGGCGGCTCCGGCATGGTTGTTCCCGGCCGCGGGTTCCTGCTGAACAACGAGCTCACCGACTTCTCCACGGTTTACAGCGCCGAGGACCCCAACCGGATTGAGCCGGGCAAGCGGCCGCGGTCGTCCATGTCGCCCACCATCCTGCTGGAGGACGGCAAGCCGTTCCTGGCACTGGGTTCCCCGGGCGGCTCCACCATCATCACCACCGTCCTGCAGACGATCGTCAACCGCATTGACCTGGGCATGAGCATCCCGGATGCCATTGCGGCCCCCCGGGCTTCCCAGCGGAACACCGAGAAGGTGACCGCAGAGCCGGCGTTCATCGACAAGTACGGGCCGGCCCTGACGTCCCGGTTCGGCCACATCCTGACGCCGTCGGGTGACTCGTTCACGTCCGCCTCGGAGATCGGGGCCGCCACCGCCATCGAGTTCCTCGACGACGGACGGACCCTGGCCGCAGCCGAGCCGGTCAGGCGCGGCGGCGGATCGGCCATGGTGGTCAAGCCGTCCAAGTGACGGGCTGAGGCACCTTTAAACCCCGACGGCGGCACTTGGGTTCCGGACTTCCAGAACCCAGGTGCCGCCGTCGGACGTTTAAGGCAGTTACTTCTTGAAGGTGTCAGCCGCCGCATTGGCGACTACCGGGGACGTCCCGGTGTAGCCTTCGCGGGTTTCGGCGATTTGGCGGATGCGGTGGCGGCAGGCGTACCAGCCGATGACCATGAGCACGGACGCGATGGCGGTGACGAGCATGGTCAGGGGTGAGTCGATGAAGA
>NZ_JBWJAR010000009.1:0-174828 GCF_056389225.1 Pseudarthrobacter sp. rb
TTTGAAACCAGCTAAAAACACCAAACCACACCACAGGGGCGGCACGATTCGGCAAATTCAACCAATTACATACATAATCGGTATCAACAAACTTGGCACACTATTGAGTTCTCAAACAACAGACACACCCGGCACCACCCAAACCAACGTTCAGGATCGCTCCGGAGCAACTTTTCAAACTTACCCGATCCCCACCCCCGAAGCAAATCCATCTTTCAGGATTCACACCGAATTGAAGACCGCCCCCACCCAGCAACAGCACGCATAAAAGCGAACCATTTTCCAGGCCGTTCAAAAAGGGGGGTTGGCCGCTATTTTTCCGCTTCAGCGGCGGCGACTCAGAAAACAATACCCGCACACAACCCCCACCGCAAATCGGGCGGAAGGAGGGGGAGAATCCGCGGAATTCCGGGGCAGAAGGGGCGTTCCGGGCACCCAAGCGGCCTGCCGGCGTCGTAATCCCGGAATGTGCCTTGCAACACAGCAGCCGTGGTCTGCGCACTTCGGAGTCCGAAGTTCTCGGGCTCCCGCTTCTTGGGCTCCCCGATACGGGCGGCCGGCCCCCGCCCTGCTGACACACCCATCGCACTGGCGGGGGCCGACACATCCACAACTTTTCAAAAATTTTATGGGCCTACCCAAACAGGGATAGGGCTTGCATCCTCGCCGAGGCTACCGCGGGCTCGCACAGCTTCCTGAAGTATCAGCCGGCAATGAAAGCTTGAGTCTGATCTTTTGTGCCGTCGCAGGCCCATCAGGCGGTGTTGTCCAACTGTTCCATGCGCTAATCAGACTGGAGTCGGTGGTCTGGTTGGCCAAGTTCTGCGCCCCACTTAGATTTACAAACGAGGCTTCCGCGAGTGCCTGAATGTCAGACCTCACAGTAGTGGGCCAAATGACTTTTTCGTCTGACAACTTCTCGATCATGCTGCGGTAGGCATCACGTAAAGTGGCCGCTTGAGTCCGGGTCGCCTCCACATCCATTGGCTTGAGCTGCAGCGCGGCTGAAGTTCTGTCGGAGGCAATATTCGTGGGGCAGACAATGGAGAGTAGTATCTGCCTGCTTCCTCCGTGCTCAGTACGCTAGGGGTGGGACTGGGTGCGGCACTGACAGGCTGTGCGGCTTCCTGGGAGCCGACAGAGGGGCTGTCGGCTTGAGATCCTGTTGCGCACCCGGCCAGTAGTAGAACGCCAATGGCTCCCAACGCGTAGAGCTTCTTCAAAGCAACTCCTCATAGTTCATTTTTGTCATCAGTGGCCAGTACCCAAAGCTCGGGCGAGCCGCCCCAAGCTATTGACGCCAACGCGAACGTGAATCAGTAGCTGACGGCTTGCAGGTGTATGTGATTCCTTTGTCGCTCAGTCCGACTGCGCCCGTGGGTGAACAGAAAGCACCTGGTGTTGCGCCTCCTGCAGCAGCCGGCGCAGGAGCGGGCGCTTGCACGGCCTTCTGTGCTGCCTGCGCCGCTGCCTGGTCAGCTGCTGCCTTGGCAGCTGCGTCCCGGGCCGCCTGATCGGCTGCAGCTTTTGCAGCGGCAGCCTGGTCGGCGGCGGCCTTGTCAGCTGCTGCCTTTTCAGCAGCGGCCTTCGCGGCTGCAGCCTGTTCAGCTGCAACTTTCGCAGCTGCTGCCTTTTCAGCGGCGGCCTTCTCCGCCGCCACGTCGTCGAGGTTCTTGACGCCGAGGTGCACCGTGGAGCCCTTGGCAGCCTGCGCCCCGTTGGCAGGATCCTGGGAGATCACCTGCCAGTTCTTCTCGGCAAAAATTGATTTGCCATGCACAGTGTCCACGGACTCAACCTTGAACCCGAGCTTCTTCAATTGGTCTGTGGCCTTATCCAACGTCAGATTCACCACGGCCGGCACTACGACGGTCTCCGTTGTCTGCGAGACAGCTGTAGCGGTGGCGGTCCCGGTTGGCTGCGTCGCCGCCTGCTTGCCGCCGCACCCTGTCAGCATGAGGCCGGTCAGCAGAACCAACGCCACTGACGCCTTCATCCTGCCCATCGCTGGAACGGTGTTTTCTTTCATGTTTCCCCCTGGGAATGCTTGTGATGGTGTTAAGAATCAGGGCCCGGAATGACCGGACGTGACGTGCCTACTCGCAGGCGACGCCGTCGGAGTCACGGTCGAGACCGGCGTGGTCCGGCCACGCCAACGATTGGAGCGTCACTTGTACCAGACGGCGACGCCCTTGTGATGTGAGCATGTACCTTGGTGGGTTGCCGAGTAGGACAGCGTTCCGTCCACACACAGCGCCGTGGCCCCTCCACCAGCAGGTGCCGGCGCGGGTGCAGGGGCCACTCCAGCAGCAGGTGCCGGCGCGGCAGGAACCGGGGCCACGGGCGCCGGTGCAACCGGTGCGGGCGCCACGGCAGCGGGTGCGGGTGCCGGTGCGGGTGCTGCTGGAGCCGGGGCAGGTGCGGGTGCAACCGCAACGGGTGCCGGGGCAGCCGCAACAGGAGCCGGAGCCTGCTGGTTTGTCGGCGCCAACTGCCCGGCGCAGTCGCCAAGGATCCGGGCAATCGCATCGTGCTCCGCCTGGGTGACCCACAGCCCGTACGTCGCCTTCACCGAAACCTGCCGCGCAACGTACTCGCACCGGAAGCCCTTCGCCGGAGGCAGCCAGGTGGCCGCGTCGCCGTCGCCTTTTTGCTGGTTGGTGGGCCCGTCCGTGGCCTGCAGGTTCAGCGGATCGTTGGCAAAAGCTGTCCGCTGCTCCGCCGTTAGCTGCTGCGCGCCCTTCTGCCAGGCGTCGCTCAAGGCCACGACGTGGTCAATCTGGACGGCACTGCTGGTCGCGGAACCCCGCACAAAGCTGATGGTTTTGCCCGTGTAAGGATCGGCCAGAGTTCCCGACTGCACCTTGCACGGCACACTGTTCGTGTATGAAGTGCCGGTGAGGTCGCGTTTGAGGATGTCATTGCGGGTATCGCAGCCATTCCGGTCCACGTCTGCCCATGCCTGGCCGAACTGCGCCCGGTCGTATCCGGTCTTCGGTGCGCGGCCCTTGATGGGCAGGGCAGCCAGCAGATCCAACGCCTTGGTGGCGTAGGCAGGCTGCGCGTTGGGCGCGGTTGCGGTGACGCCGGAGGCAAGAACGTATGGGTTCTCCGGGTCCAGCGGTTCGCCCGTGGCGTCGGCAGTGGGACTAGGCGTGGACGACGGCGACGCCTTGGCTGTTGCGGTTGGGCTCGCTGTCGATTGGGTGGCCTTGGCAGTGCTCTCCGATGAGGCGGCCTGCAGGTCAGTGCCGGCCACCCGCGGCATTGCGACGGCACCCCCGATGAAGAGCGCCAAAGACGCGGCTATCGCGACGGCTCCGGCTTTCCGTTTTGCGGGAAGCCATGCCCAGGATCGGCGTCCGGTAAGGAGGACGTAGAGGCCGGTGAGGGCCAGCGAGATGGCCAGGACAACCAGGGCCCCCGCGAATCCGCTGCGCATTGACGCCAAAAGCATAAACAGCGCGGTAATCGCCCCAACAATAAACGTTGAATAGCGTGGTTTCCGCGGCGGCTTCGGTGCCGGAGCGGACGGAACAAACCCCATAAGGGTTTCGTAGTCGGACATTCTTTCCCCAATTACAGGAGGCCCGAAAACCCGCGCCCCCGCATTTGCCGGGCCTGCTGCTTAGCCCGGTAAAGTCATCGTCGACGAGCCTATGCCCCGTTCCGGGCTCAATACGCGGCCTTTCAGGATCCTCAGCGAACATTCAGGAATTCTTGATGCGAGCTTGAGGAAAGACTGTCGCAATACGCTGCTGCTGCTTAATAAATTCGCGCCCGGCAAGGCCATCGACGGCATTTTCAGCCTCCATTCCCTTGGAACAAGGCCGAAGATAGAGTGGGCTGCATGCAGATGCGCCTCGAGGTTGTACAGGTACCGGTTTCAGACGTCGACAAATCAAAAGCGTTTTACACGGAAAAACTGGGATTCATCCTGGACCACGATGTGGAGCACATTCCGGGCATGCGCGTGGTCCAACTGACTCCCCCGGGTTCTGCCACATCGGTGGTGATCGGCACCGGCATGACCACCATGACGCCGGGCAGCCTGGAGGGCCTCCAACTGGTTGTTCCCGATCTCACCGAAGTCCGCAGCGAGCTGGTCCGGCGCGGTGCAGATATCAGCGAGATCCAGGACCTTGGCGGCGTCCTGTTCGCCTACTTCAGCGATCCTGACGGCAACCGCTGGGTCATACAGGGCCAGACGCAGGAGCACGTCCGGGACGCACACAGGGCGTAGGAAGAGCGGACCGACGGTGGAGCGGGCGTCAGCCGCAAACCCACCAAAGCTGAGCGGGCGTCAGCAGCGGCACGCCGTTACGACGACGGCAGCACGGCCTCAACGGGTTCCAGCACGTCCTGGACCACCTCGTTGTGGCGCAGGAACCAGGGTTTGAACGGCGGGTCAAAGCGGGCGAACCTGGGCGCGCCCACGGGAGTCAGGCCCGCCAGCGTGAGCGCCGCCTGCAGTCCGTTGTTGCGCCGTTCAAAGGCCGATGCCGAGCCGCTGCCCGAAAAGCCCAGCACCGCCGCCAAAGAACCACGCACCGCCCGCACCCTGACCTTGGGGTCGTCGGGCACCGGAGCAGTTTCCGCGGTCACGCCGGCAGGCAGGACAAAGGCGACCGAGAATTCGGCGGCCTGCCCGGCGCCGGGCAGCGGACCGCTTTGGAGTACGGGCGTTGTCATTGCGAGCTTCTGTGGTCCCGGTTCCTGGATCACCGGGGCGGTCATGGCAAGTTTCTGCCGGGCAGTGTTGCTGCCGCTGATGTAGTTGAAGAGATACCGGAAGGCGGCGTTGCCCGCGCGGTCAAAATTCGCGTTCACGGTCACCTCGGCCACCACGTAATCCGGATACCGGCGCAGTTCGAAGTGCGGATAACGCCGGATCAACTCATAGGGCTGCTTTTCAGTCATGGTGCGCAAAGCCTACGCCCGTCCGGCAGGAGCGGATAGACCAGGGGCCGCGACCAGGCTCTGCTACACCACCTGTTGCGTCCCCCGCGCCCGGGACCTGGCGCGCAGAACGGCGCTGCCGACCAGTGCGACCAGGAGGAGGCCCATCACGCCGAATATGGCAGTCAGGACCACGCCCACGCCACGGACCCACACACCATCGCTCTCATAGCCGGGCACAATGGCCCGGCCGGGATCAGTCTCGGCATAGATGACCGTGACGCTGCTGCCCACCACGGGATGCTGGTCGTGGTCCACGGCGGCGAACGTCTTGCGGGGCAGCCCATCCGCGGCCGTGTAGTCGACCCTGATCCTGCGCTCCGAAGCCTTGGTGACGTCGTCGAAGTGGGCGATCGTTCCGGTGGTCTGCGCTCCAATCCGTGCAAGCTCTTCATCGGCGTTGATCATGAAGCTGCCCACGCCGATCATCACCGGACCAAGGCATAGGACCAGGAGGGTCACCGCCAGGTTCAGTTTCCCCTTCCACGACAGCCAGGGTTTACGGTTTCCGTCAATTCTGCGCCCAGTCACGGCTCCCATTCTGCCGGAGCTGTCGGCAAAACCACATGGGCACCCATTGCCCTCAACAACCAGCTGCGCCATAATAATTAGCAGAACTAATTAGCAGTGCTAATAAAATCCGCAGGAGGCGCATCCACCTACATGTCCCCCACCCAGACGCAAAACCAGGCAACCGCAGACCCCACTGCCCCGGATACCCTTGCCATCGATCTCCGAACCGCCGTGATGCGTACCTCGCGCCGGCTCCGCGTTGAGGCAACAGGCGAAATCATCACCCCCGGCCAGTACACGGTGCTGGCCCTGCTGAACGGCAGCGGTCCCAGCACCCTGCGCGCGCTTGCCGAAAGTGAACACGTCCAGGCACCGTCCATGACCAGGATCGTCAATGCCCTCGCCGACCAGGGCTTCGTTACCCGGTCCGCCAATCCCGACGACGGCCGGCAGGTCCGCGTGGAAATCACCGATGCCGGCAGGAAAGTCCTGGCAGAGGCCCGGAGCCAGCGCACCGCCTGGCTCGCCCGGCGCGTGGCCGGACTCAGCGAGGAAGACCGGCTCACCCTCAGCCGCGCGGCCCGCATCATGCAGGAAATGAGCGGCAAATGAGCGCGATGTTCCGGGCCCTGGAGAACCCCAACTACCGCATCTGGGCCAGCGGCGCGATCGTCTCCAACATCGGCACCTGGATGCAGCGCGTGGCCCAGGACTGGCTGGTCCTGACCGTCCTCACCGACCACTCAGGTGCCGCCGTCGGCCTCACCACGGGCCTGCAGTTCCTGCCTATGTTGCTGTTCGGCCCCTACGGCGGGGTATTGGCGGACCGCTACCGCAAGCGCATCATCCTCATGTGGACGCAGCTGGCCATGGGCTTCACGGCCCTCGCCATCGGCCTCCTGGTGGTCACCGGCACCGCCCAGCTGTGGCATGCCTACGTTGCCGCCTTCTGCCTGGGCGTGGCCAGCGCCGTGGATGCACCCGCGCGCCAGGCCTTTGTTTCCGAACTGGTGGGCCAGGACAACATTTCCAACGCCGTGGCGCTCAACTCCGCGTCCTTCAACACGGCCCGGCTCACCGGTCCTGCGATCGCCGGCGTCCTCATCGCCTGGGTGGGTACCGGCCCGGTGTTCCTCCTGAACGCCGCGAGCTTCGCCGCCGTCCTGGTCTCGCTGTTCCGGATCCGCACCACGCAGCCTGCCCCCGTTGCCAAGGGAGAGCGGAGCAAGCACCAGGTGGTCGAGGGCATCCGTTACGTGCGGCGCCGTCCGGACCTGATGCTGATCATGGTCCTGGTGGGCATCCTGGGCGCGTTCGGCATGAACTTCCCGGTGATCAACTCGCTGATGGCCACCACTGAATTCAGCATGGGCCCGAGCGAATTCGGACTCCTCGGCTCCATCATGGCCGTGGGCACGCTGGCCGGCGCGCTCCTGGCGGCACGCCGCTCCGGACCGCGGCTGCGGTTCCTGCTGGGCGGGGCACTGGGACTGGGGGGCTTCACCATCCTGGGCAGCGTCGCGCCGACATTCTGGGTGTACGCGGCCATCCTGATCCCCGTGGGCTTGGCGTCCATCACTTTCCTGAACAGCTGCAACACCAGCATCCAGCTCTCCGTGGAGCCACAGTTCCGGGGCCGCGTACTGGCCCTCTACCTGGCCATCCTCCAGGGCGGCACTGCCATCGGTTCGCCGCTGGTGGGTTGGGTCGGCAGCGAGTTCGGCGCGCGCTGGTCCGTCGCGGTGGGCGGCATCGTGGTGCTGCTCGCTGGTATCGCCGCCGTCATCGTGGTCACCAGGCGCAACCGGCTCACCCTGCGTGGCGCACTCCGGATGGCCCTCGGCAGGCGCGAGCCCGCAGTCTGAGCTTCACTGTTACGGGACGGGGCTTCACTGTTGCGGGGCGGCCACGATGTCCACGGAAACTTCCACCGCCGGGACCGTTCCCTTGTTCTCGAGCCAGTGGGTGGTGTGGCGGTCCTCCGGCCAGCCCACCCCGGCCCGTAGTCCGTGGCCACCCCGTCGCGGTGGTCGGTGATGGTCCCCTGCAGGACATAAACGGTCCCGGGGCGGCCCACGTGGTCATGGAGGGGCCCGAAAACTCCGCCTGGCTCGATGGTCACCATCCGCATCCGGAGTTGGCGCCCGTCCATGCCCTCGATCTCCCCGGCAAGATCCACCGTCGACAGAAGCTCCATGGAGACGCCCTTTGTCTCCGGCACCACTTCTTCCACGCCCACCGCTTTCCCTTCCCTCCGGACTGCTGACGACGGCGGCGCCGGCCTGCCGCTGCCACGCACCCGGGTGCGGGTGCGGTAGGCGGCACGTGCCGGCGTCGACCGCTTTATTGCTGAACCTCCTGCTGCAAGCCTTGGCCGTCAGGACGGCATGGAGGAGATGTTCAGGATGTTGCCCTCGCTGTCCAGGAACCACGCTGCCTGGCCGTATCCCTCCATCGTTGCGATGCCGTTCTCGGTCTTCAGCCCTGGCATGTCGTAATCCTCGAAAACGACGCCGCGGGCCCGGAGTTCGTCCACGTCCCGCTGAACGTCGTCCGTGGCCCAGCCAATTTGCGTGTTTTTGGCCGAACCGGCGTTGTCCGTCTGGTAGATCAGGAACGAGGTTCCCTTTCCGCACCGATAGACAAGGCCGCCGTCCGCCATTGTCCGCTCGGGCTCAAACCCCAGCTTGTCCCGATAAAAATCCCGCGCCCGGTCGATGTCCTTGGCCGGCAGCACAGCCATGACTTCCATATCTTTGAGCATGACGAATCTCCTTGTGCTCTGATGGCGTTGCTCTCCCCCTGAAATGGTCCGGCCGTCCCCCGCCGGGCGTCGTGGCCGTCCTTCCCGCCGATTGCCGGGGCGGCCGCCTGAAACCCCTGGGTCCGCCGCGGCGCAGAACAGCAGCGGGAGGTTCCCGAAGTCTACGAGGCCATTATGGGACCGAAAATCCCACGACGGAATAGGGGATTTAAACGGCCCTGAAGCGGCCTCCCCCTGCTACTTACGTGCCACCCAGATTGCTTTACGCAGGGCAGCGCCCGCTACGGATACGAGGGGAACCAGGCATACCAGCGCGACGATGGTGTTGGGGCGGAAGGCCGGACGCCCATTAACCGTCCGGTAGATTCCCAGTGGCACAACGAACCCGCCGCCGCCTCCGCCGGAGGCGCCGTCCTCCGACTCCGTGCCGCCGCCGAAGCCGAAGGACACCAGCGCCACGGGCACGATCTCCTCCCCGCCCAGGTTGACGGGGGTGCCGTAGGCGCGGGTGACGCCCATGTTCTTAAAGGATTCTGCAAGGGACGCAAGAGTGTCAGCCATGGCCCTCACGTTAGGGCGCCAGGCGTGGCTGCAGGAAGGACCATAAGTCCTGAGGAGCCTCCTGGCGCACTGGGAAGCGGGTACCCTGCTGCCGTGCTGGCCGGCGCCGTCCGCTTCTTTACTTCCGGATCTCGGCCATCCGCAGCCGAACAATGTCTTCCAGCACGTCGTCGGGCACGGGGTGGTCCGCGGTGAAGCGGATGGTCCCCCTGGACAGCGAGTACCCTTCCAGCCGCCCGGCCACCGCTTCCACCACCGCGCCGGAAAAGGGAAAGATCGACAGGTGTTTTGCCGCCGGGACGGCTGCCAACAGCGGTTTGCCCTCGAGTTTCAGGGCGGGCATGCCGTAGCTCATCCCTTCCGTGGCCTCGGGAGCCAGAGAGCGCGCAGTCTCCACCACATGCTGCAGGCAACTGCGGTCGGGTTCATCCAGCGCGGCCAGCGCCTCGTCCACGGCGCCCAAGGGGAACCTCAGCTCTTCCGGGCCGCAACGGTGGAAGCCAGCGCGGCGAGCCCGCGCTCGAAGTCAGCGCCCACCATCTTGTCCATGTCCATGAACAGCGCGAACACCCTGCCCAGGCCCTTGTTCTCACCCGTCATCCGCCAGGTCACCTCGGTACCGGTGTCCACCGGGGTGAAGCTGAACGTGGTGGGGTTCAGTGCCTTGAACGGCCTGGTGAACTGCAGCCGGATCCGGATCAGGCTGGCGGGTATGGATTCTGTGAGTTCCATGGTGCCGCTGCCGGCCCTGCGGTTGCCGCTCCACTCGTACCCCGCGCCGGCGCCGGCCTCGTTGCCGAAGTAACGGCGGCTCATGCCCGGGTCAATCGTTTCCCAGGGGGACCAGGCGGTCCATTCGTGGAAGTTGTTGACCAGGGGGAAGATCTGCTCCGGGGAGGCAGGGATGACCGCCGTGCGGCGGACGTCAAAAGTGGACATGGGCTTAGCATAGGGGCCGGAGCCGCTGGCGTTAAGGGAGGACGACGTTCAGGGGGTCCTTGCCCTCGAGCAGGAGGCCGATCTGCTTCCTGAGCAGCCGGACCATCCGGGGGAACATGGCCGAGCTGGCGCCGCCGACGTGCGGGGTGATGAGCACGCCCGGTGTGGTCCACAGCGGGTGGTCCGCGGGCAGCGGTTCCGGGTCGGTCACGTCCAGGGCAGCCCGGAGCCGGCCGCTCGATGTCTCGGCGAGCAGGGCGTCGGTGTCCGCCACGGGGCCGCGGGCCACATTGACCAAAAGGGCTCCGTCCGGCATGGCCGCGAGGAACTTGGCGTCCACCAGCTGCTGGGTCTGCTCACCCAGCGGAACACTGACCACCACGATCTCGTGCAGCGGCAGCTGCTCGTAGAGCGAATCGATTCCGTGGATGGTCCCGCGGTCGTCCTCACGGGCGCGGCTGGCCATCCGGGTGACGTCGGTTTCGAACGGCAGGAGCCGGGCTTCGATGGCCTTGCCCACTCCGCCGTAGCCCACCAGCAGCACCCGCCGGTCGGCCAGGCTGGGCCGCTGGCTGTTGTCCCATGTTCCGGTTTCCTGGTTCCGGACAAAGTCCGGGATGCCCCGCTGGGACGCCACCATCATGCCCACGGCGAGCTCCGCCGTCGACGTTTCATGGACTCCGGCCGCGTTCGCGAAGGTGACGCCCTCGGGCAGGACTGCGGCGACGCCGTCGTACCCGATGGACTGGCTCTGCACCAGGCCCACGTCAGCGCCCTCCAATGCGGCGAGCGCCGACGGTTTGCCCATGTAGCCGGGCACCAGCAGGTCCAGCCGGCCCTCCGGCGCAGGTCCATCAAGGTCCCACAGGACAAACTCGACGCCGTCCATGGGCGCCAGTGCGTCCAGCAGGTTTTGGGCGGGCAGGCAGACGCGCAGCGGGGCCGTCACGCGGCGACCATCAGCTTCACGTTGGCGGCGCCCAGGGCATCCTCGATTTCCCGCGGGGGCGGGGCGTCCGTCACCAGGATGTCCACCGCATCGAAGGCCGCAAGCCGCGCCAGCGCGTACCGCAGCATCTTTTGATGGGTGGCGACCACCACCACCTGTTCCGCTGAATTCATAAGGGCGATCTTAGTGGCGCGTTCCACGTCCCGCTCAATATAGAACGCCTCGTCATGGATGCCGGTCACGCCGATGAAGGCTGTCTTGGCGCGCAGGCCGGCCGCCGCCGTGACCGTCATGGGGCCGTTGAACGCCTGGCTGTCCAGCAGCAGCTCCCCGCCAAGGCAGATGGTACGCGCTGCCGTGAGCTGGAGGCAGCGCTGGATGGCGGGGGCGGAATGCGTGATGATGGTGCCCGTGAAGGATGTGGGCAGCTCCTGCGCGATCTGGTAGGTCGTGGTGCCGGCATCCAGGATGATGGCGTCCCGCTCGCCAATCAACGAGATGCAGGCACGCGCCACCCGGAGTTTGGCATCCGAATCCTCCCTCACCCGGGCGGCGAAGTCCGCGTTCTGGCCATGACCGTCCACGGCGCTGACGCCGCCGTGCACCACCCGGGCCAGTCCGCGCTTGGACAGGACCCGGGTGTCACGCCGCACGGTCATGTCGGAGACCGCGAACGTCTCCGCCAGGTCGTTCGTGGAAATGAAGCCCCTCCGGCCCAGCTCGTCCAGGATGGTGCGCTGGCGGGGCGTCAGCGGCGCCTCTTCATGTGCGGTGCTCATAGCTGCTCTTCCCTCCCCAATGTGCCGGGCAGGAGCCTGGCGGGATGTTGGACTTCCAACAAAATTCTTCTATGAACGTACCCCGGAAACAGCATTGGCAAGCTCCACGGGGCGTCCTTCCGTAATGGAACGTTCCGCCGCGAGGCCCATCCGGACTGACTGCAGTCCGTCGGCAACCGTCACTTCGACGGGACCTTCGCCGAGGATGGCCTTCCGGTACCCCAGGTGCTCGTAGTACGTGGACCCGTGATGGGCACCGGCCGCGAGGACGGCCTCGTCCACCGGGACTTCGTGCTTTTCGGGGCCCAGCGGGGACCGCGGGCTGAACTCCACGGTGGCTTCGGCCTCATCTCCTGGGATCCAGTGGTTGGCTGCTACCGGGATCAGCGTCTCGATCTTTGCGGCATCACCCACGATGGAGATCCGTTCCTGGAATTTGGATCCCTCGGCGAACATGGACAGTTCCAGCATGGCCCGGCGGCCGCCCTTGAAATCGACAATCACGTAGGCGTTGTCCACCATGTCGGACACCCGGCCGTCGTAGACCTCGTCCATGTGGTTTACGTCGTGGCCGCCGCTGGCGTACACCCGGACAGGCTCATCCTGCAGGATCAGCCGCATCAGGTCGAAGAAGTGGCAGCACTTCTCCACCAGGGTGCCGCCGGTGCGCTCGGCGAAGCGGTTCCATGCGTCCACCTTGTGCAGGAACGGGAAGCGGTGCTCCACGATGGAGAGCATGTGGATCTTCCCCAGCTTGCCGCCGTGCGCCGCCTGGATGACTTCCTGCACCGGCGGCATGTAGCGGTACTCCATGGCCACCCACACCGGTGCGGGGTAGTTGGCGGCGAGGGCTTCCAGTTCGTCCGCCTGCTCCGCGCTGGTGCACACAGGCTTTTCCACGAGCACGGGCAGGTTGGTGCCGCTGGCGAAGACGTCCTTCAGGATGCCCAGGTGCGTGTCGTTGGGGCTGGCGATGACTAGGGCGTCCACCAGGCCCGAGGCCAGGAGTTCCTGGTGGGTGGCGAACGTCTGCACCTCATGTCCGATCTCCGCGACCGTCTCTTCCAGGGACGACGGTGTGGGATCCGAAACTGCGGTGACGAGGCTGCCCGGAATTAGTGCAAGGTTCCTGACATGTTCGCGGGCCATGTGGCCGGCTCCGATGAGGCCGTACCGGATAGTCCGGGGTGATTCCGCAGTAGGCAATGACATGAGCTGCTCCGTTTCTCTACGTTGAGGGGGCGGGACCGCGGCGTTGCATCCCAAACACAACTATACAGAAAGTGTTGTTTTTCCAACATAGCGTGTGTATATTTCTTCAATACCAGCCGGAACTACAACGAGGTGGAACGTGCCCCAACCGTCAACTGGAACCCTGCTCTTCGTAGGCTGCGCCACCCTTGACTCCATCGCCCTGGTGGAGGATTTCCCGGCCGCGGACAGCCGCACCGTCGCCACGGATTTTGCGACGGCGGGCGGCGGCCCCGCAGCCACGGCAGCCGTCGCGGCGGCCCGGGCAGGCGCCAGCACCGCCTTCGCCGGCGTCCTCGGCACCGATGAAGAAGGAGACCGCATCATTGCCGGGCTCCAGGGGGAAGGCGTGGACACCTCCGCAGTCATTCGCGATCCGGGCGTCAAAACCGGAGCCAGCGTGATCGTGGTCAGCAAGGCCACCGAAAGCCGGGCCATCGTCACCCGGCCAGTGCCGCCCGTCAGTTTTCCCGCCGCCAGCCGCTTTACCGAGCTGCTGCAGTCCGCGGCCTGGGTCCACGTGGACCACCTGGGCTGGAACGCAGTTGCCACGGTGCCCGGCTTCAACCCGGAGGACCTGAACCTCAGCGTTGACGCCGGCAATCCGATCCCCGCCTTCACCCCCCGCGGCGTGGCGCTCTACGTGCCCACCATTGAAAGGCTCCAGGCGGAGTACGGCGCGGGCCTCTCCCCCGAGGCCCTCCTGGGCAAAGCGCTTGACGACGGCGCCTCCGCCGTCGTCGCCACCGCCGGCTCCGAAGGAGCCTGGGTTGTGGAACGCGGCGGCGAACCGGTCCACATCCCGGCCGCCCCCGCCACCATCGTCTCCACCCTCGGCGCCGGCGATGTCTACCACGGCGCCCTGCTGGCGGCCGTCGCCGCCGGCCTTCCGCTGGTGGACGCCGCAGTGTTCGCCGGCCGCACCGCTTCCGCCTCGTGTGGCGGACTGGACGGCCGCTCCGCCATCCCGCACCAGACCATCGCCCCTGTCCCAGTTTCCAACCTGTCCAGCTGAAAGAAGCAGCCCATGAGCCACACCGATCTTTCCCCCCTGCAGCGCCCGTCCGGCGCCTTTGCGATGCTTGCCGTCGACCAGCGCGAAGCCATGCGCAACATGTTCGCCGAGCACACCGACCAGCCCGTCACCGACGATGACCTGCGCGACTTCAAGCTCGAGGCCGCCCGTATCCTCACCCCCTACGCCTCCGGCATCCTCATCGACCGCCAGTTCGCGCTGGACCAGGCCATCGACGCCGGTGTGGTGGATTCCAGCTGCGGGCTCATCGCCTCCGCGGACCACTTCGAATCCGCGCACGGCGAGCTGGTGGGCGAGGTGACCATCGACCGGCTGGTGGACCCGCACAAGTACAAGGCCCTGGGCGTCAAGGCCCTCAAGCTGCTGGTGCTCTACCGCCCGGACGAGCCCGCCGAGGGCCGGGTGGCCATGGTCCGCGAATTCGTGGACAGCTGCCGGTCCGCCGGGCTGATCAGCATCATTGAGCCCGTGTCCCGCAAGCCCCTTGCCGGTGGCGACTTCGACTGGAACGCCGGAATCCTGGCCGCAGCAAAGGAACTGGGCAGCCTTGGCGCCGACCTCTACAAGGCCGAGGTCCCCTTCAAAGGACAGGCCTCCGAGGATGATGTCCGCGCGGCCTGCGCCGAACTGACCAAAGCCATCGACGGCCCCTGGGTGGTCCTATCCAGCGGCGTTCCCGAGGACGTCTTCCCCGACGCCGTCCGGTGGGCCTGCCTGGAAGGCGCCAGCGGCTTCCTCTCCGGACGCGCCGTCTGGGCATCCTGCATCGGAGCCCCCGACGTCGTCGAGTCCCTGTCCACCGACGCCGTCCGCAGGCTGCAGCGCCTCTGCGCCGTGGTTGACGACGTCGTTTCAGCACAACGGGCCCACGCATAGGCACCGTCCAGGCGCCACAGCGTCCTCCCCGGGGCAACCCGTTTCCGCAGTAAGCACACAAGGCACAGCAAACACTCAACGAGGAGATTATTGTGAGTCAGATTTCACGCAGGCAGGCTATGGCCATTCTCGGAGCCCTGGGCTTCGGCGCCACGGCGGCGGCGTGCGCAGGCCCCGGCGGTTCCACCTCGCCGGCCGGCGCCTCCGGACCGGCAGCCCCGTCCACCGGCGCAGTGACCGGCAAGGTGTCCTTCGCCCACTGGCGCGGCGAGGACAAGGCCGTGTTCGACGAGCTCATTAAGCGTTTCGCCGCCAAGCACGACGGCGTGGAGGTGGCCCAGGACATCTCCACCTCCAACGACTACAACGCACAAGCCCTGCAGAAGCTGCGCGGAGGCTCCATCGGTGACGCGTTCGCCACCTTCCGCGGCGCCCAGTTCAAGAACTTCAGCGAAGCCGGGATCTACACCGACCTCAAGGACAGCAAAGCCGTGGCGAACTACCAGAAGGGACTGTTGTCCGCGGGCCAGAGCGGCAACAACCAGCTGGGCCTGCCGTACCAGGTGGTGTTCCCCATGCCCATGGCCAACGTGGACCTCTTCGACAAGGCCGGCGCGGAAATCGCCCCCAAGAACTGGGATGCGTTCCTGGCGATGTGTGAAAAACTCGCCTCCGCCGGGGTCATCCCCATCTCCTGGCCGGGCGGCGATGTGGGCAACGGCGGCCAGTTGTTCAACTGCATGATTGCCAACAATGCCCCGGTGGACGACATGTGCGCCCAGATCGAACAGGGCAAGCTCAAGTGCACCGATGACTGGTTCATCAAGATGCTCAACCAGTACAAGGACCTGAAGCCCTTCGTACAGCCGAACGCCACGGGCACCGCCGTGGAGCCGGCGCAGAACCTGTTCTCGCAGGGCAAGGCCGCCATGCTGGCCACCGGTTCGTACCACATCGCCGCAGTCCGCGGCCTGGGTGCCAAGTTCCCCATCGACCTGGTGTTCCCCAACACCACCTCCGACGGCAAGGGCAAGTATGAAGGCGCCTACAACGCCACCTTCATCCTGGGCGTCAACTCCGCCAGCAAGAACCAGGCCGCCGCAGCAGCCTGGATCGACTTCCTCTCCGAGCCCGAGAATGCGGGCTATTACGCCAACCAGACCGCCCAGCACGTTTCGGTGGACAAGGTGGAATACACCAACCCGGACCTGAAGCGGCTGAGCCCCTGGCTGCAGAAGAAGACCGCGCTCGCCGCCCGCTTCCAGTTCAACAACCTTGATGTCCGCAACGCGGTGGAAGCCAGTGCCACGGCCGTCATCTCCGGCACCAGCCCGGAGCAGGCAGCCGCTGCCGCCCAGAAGATTGTCGATGAACGGCTATGAGCATCCATCCCGGAACCGCTGCGAAGCACAAGGCGCCGGAGGACCAAACCGCCGCCAGCGCGGCCAAGGTGCGCCGCCGCTCCCCCACCCGCGTGAATCCGGCACTGTACCTCTTCCCGCTGCCGGCCGTCGCCGTCGTCGCCTTCTTCCTGGTGATGCCCACGCTGCAGGCCTTCCAGTACGCCATCACGGACTGGAACGGCTTCTCGGCGGCATTCAACTATGTTGGCCTGGACAACTTCATCCGCGCGTTCACCAAGGACTCGCTGTTCACCAATGCCCTGACCAACAACCTGAAGTTCGTGCTGCTGGTGGTCATCGCGCAGACCCTCTTCTCGCTGATCCTCGCCCTGCTCCTGACGAAGAACTCCCGGGGCAGCATCCTGCTCCGGGCGCTGTTCTTCTTCCCCACCATCCTGTCCTCGGTGTCGGTGGCCTTCATCTGGAAGTTCATCTACGACCCCAACTTCGGGCTGGCGAACTCGGTCCTCAGGACCGTCGGAGTGGACGGCGGCGCCTATCTCGGCAACGACGCCCAGGCCCTGTACTGGGTTGCCGTCACCCAGGTGTGGTTCCACTCGGGCCAGATGATGGTGGTCTACATTGCCGGGCTGCAGGCCATCCCCCGGGAACTCTACGAAGCGGCGGAGATGGACGGTGCCAACAAATGGCAGCAGTTCAAATCAATCACTTGGCCCTTCGTTGCCCCGGCCACATCCATTGTGGTGGCCTACACCACCGTGCAGTCCTTCAAGGCGTTCGACCTGATCCTGGGCATCGCGGGAAATCCGCCCAAGAGCTCCCTGGACATCCTGTCCACCCGCATCTACAGCACCTTTGCCAACTCGGAATTCGGCTACGCCGCCGCCCAGTCGATCATCTTCATGGCGATGATCGCCTTGGTCACCTGGCTGCAGCGCCGCCTGCTCCGGCTGACCCCGAAGGGGGACTAGCAGCATGCTCGCCTCACTAAGCCGCCGCGCCATCCTGGCCATCTACGCGGTCATCATCATCGTTCCGCTGACCGTGGTGGCCTTCGGCAGTTTCAAGACCACGCAGGAACTCTTCGCAGGGCCCTTCAGCCTGCCCCACTCGCTCTCCGCAGACAACTTCACCGAAGTGGTGGGCGGCCAGAACCTCGGCTCGTCCTTCATGAACAGCGTGATCGTCACCGGCATCTCCGTGCCGCTCACCCTCTTCCTGGCCAGCCTGGCCGGGTACGCGGTGTCCCGGCTGAAGGGGTTCATGTCCTGGGCCATCTTCGGGTTCCTGGTCCTGGGCATGGCCATCCCGGCGCAGGCCAACATGGTCCCGCTCTATGTGCTCTTCGGCAGGCTGGGCCTGCTGGACAATCTGGCCGGCCTGATCCTGGCCAACGTGGTCTCCACGCTGCCCATCGCCGTGTTCATCCTGGGCGGGTTCATGCGGACCCTGCCCAAGGAACTCTACGAAGCCTCCTCGATTGATGGCAGCGGTCCGTGGAAGACCTACTCCTCCATTGCCCTGCCGCTGTCAGCACCCTCCATCGCTGCAGCCGCCATCTTCCTGTTCGTCATCCACTGGAACGAACTCCTCTACCCGCTGCTGTTCATCCAGACCCCCGGGAACCGGACGCTGCCGCTGGCGCTGCTCAGCTTCCAGGGCGAGTTCCAGACCAATTACCCGCTTCTGTTCGCCGGCGTCATCCTGGCGTCCCTGCCCGTGGTGGTGGCGTACGTCTTCCTGCAGCGCTACTTCGTTGCCGGCATCACGGCAGGCGCCAGCAAGGGATGAGTACGACGACGGCGGGCAGCACCTGCGGCGGCAGCCCCCTCCCAGCCAACGAAAGGCACCATTCATGAACCTCAAGTCAGCCCGGCACCTGATCGACGGCAGCTGGCACACCGGCGGAACCGCCAGGGACGTGACGGACCCCGGCAACGGCAGCACGGTAGGTGAGGTGGCCTGGGGCACCGCCCAGGAAGCCACGACAGCCGGCGACGCCGCGGCCGAGGCCTTCAGGTCCTGGTCGCACACCACCGCACGCCACCGCGCCGACCTGCTGCGCAACGCTGCCGATCTCCTGGCAGAACGCCGCGACGAGCTCGCACACACCCTGGCACTCGAGGCCGGCAAACGGCTCCCCGAAGCTCAGGGGGAAGTGGACTTCTCCGTGGAGTACTTCCGCTGGTTCGCCGAGGAGGCCCGCCGCGCCACCGGCACCGTCAGCCCGCCCGAACTGCAGGGCCGCCGCCACCTCAGCACCCGCAAACCCCTCGGCGTGGCCCTCAGCCTGACGCCCTGGAACTTTCCGGTGTCCATCCAGGCCCGGAAGCTTGCCGCAATGCTTGCCGCCGGCTGCACAGTGGTGGGCAGGGTGTCAGAGAAGGCCCCGCTGGCCGCCACCGGCCTGTTCGAGGTCCTGCACGACGCCGGGTTCCCCGCCGGTGTGGTGAACCTGGTCCACGGCCCCTCCCGCGAAATCACCGCCGCCCTGATGTCACACCCCGCAGTCCGGGCCGTCAGCTTCACCGGCTCCACCGGGGTGGGACGGCAGATCATGGCATCCGCCTCGGAGCGCGTGGTCCGGCCGCTGCTGGAACTCGGCGGCAACGCACCCTTCATCGTCTTCGAGGACGCCGACCTGGACGCCGCCGTGGACGGTGCCGTCCTCGGCCGGCTCCGCAACACCGGCCAGTCCTGCGTGGCCGCCAACCGGTTCCTGGTCCAGGACAGCATTGCGGAGGAATTCGCACGAAAGCTGGGCGCCCGCTTTGATGCCATGAGCATCGGCCATGGAGTTCCCGACGACGGCGGCCCGGTCCCGGATCTCGGTCCCGTCATCGACGCCGAAAGGGTGTCCGCGGTGCAGGCACTGGTGGACGACGCGATCGAACGCGGCGCCCGGCGGGTCACCGAGCGGACTTCCGTACCCGGCGAAGGTGCCTTCATGGCACCCACGCTGCTGGCCGACGTCCCCGACGACGCGCTCCTGGTGACCGAGGAAGTCTTTGGCCCGGCGGCCGGCGTCGTCACCTTCTCCTCGGAGGAAGAAGCGATCCGGAAGGCCAACGCCACCGAGATGGGCCTGGCCGCCTACGTCTGGAGCGGCAGCCCCAGGCGGGGCTGGGACATCCCCGAGCAGCTCGAAGCCGGCATCGTGGGCGTGAACGATCCCCTCCCGTCCGTGGCCTTCGCGCCCATGGGCGGTGCCAAACAGTCCGGCCTGGGCCGGGAAGGATCAAGCCTGGGCCTGGAGGAGTTCGAGGAGGTCCAGTACGTGGCCTGGAGGCCGTAAATGCTGACCACCGGCCTGGTGCTGGGCGCCGTCGTCATGGGTGCCGGGATGCAGCGCGTCACCGGCATGGGCTTCGCGCTGGTGGCCGCCCCCTTCCTGGTCCTGCTCCTGGGGCCGGTGGAGGGAGTGGTGCTGGTGAACGTGTGCGGGGCCGTGACGGCGGGGGCCATCATCTTCCGGGTGGTAAAGGACATCGACTGGAAGCGCTACGCCGCGCTGGCGGCTTCGGCGCTGCTGGGCATCATTCCAGCAGCCTTCCTGATCCGGCTCATTCCGGCACCTGTGCTGGAGATCTCGATCGGAGTGATCCTCGCCGTCGGCCTGACCGTCCTGCTGGTCCTGAAATCCGCCACCCTGCCGGAGCGCCGCCGCTACCTGTTGACCGCCGGCGGCCTCAGCGGCTTCATGAACACAGCAGCCGGGGTGGGTGGCCCTGCCGTCAGCATGTACTCGATAGCCACCCGGTGGCAGCACAAATCCTTTGCGGCCACCATGCAGCCGTACTTCTTCACCATCGGTACGTTCTCGCTGATCTCGAAGGCCATCACGGCTCCCGCGACCTTCCCCGTGCTGCCGCTGGCCATGTGGCTCGCCGTCGCCGTTGCCTGCCTGGCAGGGCTGGTACTCGGCGACCTCGCCGCCAAACACGTCCCGGCCCGCGCCGCGCAGATCCTCCTGATCATCCTGGCCTACCTGGGAGCGGCCGCCACCATCATCCGCGGCGTATCCGACGCCGTGGGCTGACCCGACCTTTTCACTTGCACCAACACCAGAAAGAGGACATGACATGACGTGGCTCGACAGCCCCGCCCACGCCCGATGGCTCGAGGCGGAAACCGACCGGCTGATCCACTTCGCCGAGGCCTCCAAGGTCCCAACCGGATTCGGCTGGCTGGACAACTACGGCAAGGTGTTCGCCGACAAGCCCACCCATCTGTGGATTACTGCACGGATGACCCACAGTTTTGCCGTTGCCGCCCTGATGGGCCGGCCGGGCGCTGCCACACTGGTGGACCACGGCATCGCAGCCCTGAACGGGGCCCTCCACGACGATGAGTTCGGCGGCTGGTACGCCGAGGTCGATGAGAATGGCCCGGTCAACGACACCAAGTCCGGCTACCAGCACTCCTTCGTGCTCCTGGCCGCTGCGAGCGCGGTCGCCGCAGGGCGCCCGGGTGCCCGTGAACTGCTCGACGAGGCACTGCGGGTAGCCGACACGAAGTTCTGGGACCACAAGGCCAACATGTGCTTCGACTCGTGGAACCGGGACTTCACCGAGACCGAGGCCTACCGCGGCGGGAACGCAAGCATGCACTCGGTGGAGGCATACCTCATCGTGGCCGATGTGACCGGCGAGAACCGCTGGCTGGAACGGGCCCTGCACATCGCCGAGGTGCTCATCCACGACTTCGCGCGCAACAACAACTACCGGGTGTTTGAGCACTTCGACCCCGAGTGGAAGCCGATGCCGGAGTACAACACGGACGACCGTGCCAGCCAGTTCCGTGCCTACGGGGGAACGCCGGGCCACTGGGTGGAGTGGGCGCGCCTGCTCCTGCACATCCGGGCCGGCCTTGAGGCCAGGGGCATGAACGTCCCGGACTGGCTCCTCGAAGACGCCCGCGGCCTGTTCGATGCAGCCATCCGCGACGCCTGGGAACCGGATGGCCATCCTGGTTTCGTGTACACCGTGGACTGGGAAGGCAAGCCGGTGGTCACCACCCGCATCCGGTGGGTACCAGCCGAGGCAATCGGAGGCGCAGCGGCCCTGTACATCGCCACCGGCGAGAAGAAGTACGCGGACTGGTACGAGCGGATCTGGGACCACGCCCGCGACTGGTTCATCGACTACGAGCATGGATCCTGGAAGCAGGAACTCGACGAGAACGGAAACGTCACCTCCACCGTGTGGTCGGGCAAGGCTGACATCTACCACCTGTGGCACTGCCTGGTGGTTCCCCGCCTTCCACTGGCACCCGGGCTGGCTCCGGCGGTTGCCGCCGGGCTGCTTGACGCGCGCATCAGCGGAACCCGGGCTTAAGAAGAGGGCAGCGTTGCCCGCCGGCAGCGGGAACCGGCGGGCAACGAAACGGGGCGGGGCAGGGCGGCCGCGCGGCGACGTGTCACAGCTATGACACGCCATTTGATCCTGTAAATTTAAGGGAGGAATTGCAGGCGAGCATAGCCGCGTTCCAACCCCACCCTTTGAATGGACGCTCCCCCATGTCTTCCGCGATTTCCGCGCCGTCCCCTGCCCGTTTTCCCTACGCCGCAATGGTGGTCCTGGCCACCATTGCGTTCACCGCCATTACCACCGAACTCCTCCCGTCCGGGCTGCTGCCGCAGATCAGCACCGGCCTTGGCGTCTCCGAGCCGGTGGCCGGTTATCTTGCCGCTGCCTACGCCGCAGTCATCGTTGTCACGGTGGTCCCGGCGGCACGGCTGCTGGGGAAGATCCCGCGGCATGCCCTGCTGGTGGGGCTGGTCCTGACCTTCGCGCTCAGCAATGCACTGGTGGGACTGGCACCGGACTTCACGTCAGCGATGATCGCCCGGCTGGTAGGCGGGCTGGCGCACGGACTGCTCTGGACCACCATGGCGCCGTTCGTTTCCCGCGTGGTTCCGGCCGACAAAGTGGGCAAGGCGCTGGCCATCGTGTTCAGCGGCAACAGCCTGGGCCTGGCCATCGGTGCACCGGTGGGCACGGCCCTGGGCGGATTCCTGGGCTGGCGTGCCGCGTTCCTGGTGCTCGCCGGGTTCGGCGTGGTCCTGACGGTCCTCGCGTTTTGGCTGCTCCCCCGCGTCCAGCGCATTTCCGACGCCGCCCGTCCGTCCCTGCGCAAGGCGATCGGCCAGCCAGGCGTGAAGTCGGTGGCGGTCGCCTGGCCGCTGCTGGTCCTGGCGCACTTCGCCCTGTTCACCTACATTGCACCCTTTATCCGCGAGGCGAACCTCCCGGACTACGCCACGAGCCTCTCCCTCACGGTGCTGGGCGGCTCCGGCCTGCTGGGCATTTGGATTGCGGGGCTCACCGTGGATTCGCGTCCCCGCCGTTCGCTGCTGATGACGACGGCGGCCATCGCCGCATCCATGTTCCTGCTGCCGCTCGCCGTGGGAAACCTGCCCGTGGCCCTGGTGCTGATGACCATCTGGGGGGCGGGCCTGGGCGCCATCGGCATCTACAACCAGTCCGCGATCCTCCGGGCTGGCGGGGAGTACAGCGAGGCCGCCAACGGGCTCACGGTCCTGACCATCCAGCTGGGCATCACCATCGGCGCGCTCTACGGCTCGGCGGCCCTGGTGGTTGGCGGCCCGCTGCTGGTTCCCGCCGCGGCGGCAATCCCGGTGGTCGCCGCATTCGTGATCACGCTCGCCGGCAAGCGGTACGCCTACCCGCCGGGCCCGCGCGAACGCATCTGGCTGGAACCCCGGCCGGTCACTGACAAGGTCAAGGACCCCGCCTGATCCCTGCATCGGTTGCTCCGTAAGTGCCGTTTTGAGCCGCCAAAAGGACCGGTACGGAGCAATCGATGCGGGGGCAGGGCAGAACCTGGCGTTAATCTCCCCTCCAACTGTGTGAACCCCGGCCGCAACCTGGCTGGCCTAGCGTAGGCGGGTCACCCGGCACTGCCGAAACCCGTCACCAGGAGGAACCATTCCCATGCGCACAGTCCTGACCGCTGCGGCAACCGCCGCCCTGCTCGCCGCCGCCGTCGCCTCCCCCGGCGCCGCCTTTGCCGCCGGAACCGCTGACGCCGGCACGCCGTCGTCGAACGCTGCCGGTACCGCCACCTCAGCCATCACAACGAACGAGCGCAACGGCTCCTTCGACCTCCAGGCGCACCGCGGCGGCCGCGGTGAGCGGACCGAGGAGTCGCTGGCGGCGTTCGGCAACTCCCTGAAGCTCGGAGTCAGCACCCTGGAACTGGACACCCACCTCACCGAGGACGGGAAGATCATCGTCTGGCATGACGACACCATCCAGGCCAACAAGTGCATCGACACCGCCCCGGCCACCGCCGGTGACCCTGAGTTCCCGTACGTCGGCCGCAGGGTGGCGGAGCTGTCCCTGGCCCAGGTCAAGACCCTGAACTGCGGCTTCATGCAGCTGCCCGGCTTCCCGGAGCAGGACGTGATCGAGGGGAACCGAATCGCCGAGCTCAAGGACGTCTACCAGCTGGCGGAGCAGTACAACGCCAAAAAGGTCCGCTTCAATGTGGAGACCAAGGTGGAGGACGGCAAGGCCGGCGGCGACGGCATGGTGGCGCTGACCAAGGCCGTGGTGGCAGAAGTGCAGGCGTCCGGCGCCGCGGAACGCACCACCATCCAGTCCTTCGACTGGTCCTCGCTGAACCTCACCAGGAAACTGGCGCCGGAACTCACGCTCGTTGCGCTTTCGAGCGGGGACGCGTGGATGCAGGTGGGCAAGCCGGGTGCCGCGCCTGAGCTGGGCGGCATCGACATCGACAACTACGACGGCTCCCTCGCCAAGGCTGCCGCCGCCCAGGGGTACAACGTCATCTCCCCCACATTCAGCTCTGTCACCCCGCAGATGATCGCCGAGGCACACCAGCTGGGCCTCGCCGTCATCCCCTGGACCGTCAACAAGCCCGCAGACATGGAACGGCTGATGGACCAGGGCGTGGACGGCATCATCACCGACTACCCCACCCGCCTGCGCACCCTCATGGATGAGCGCGGCCTGAAGCTGCCCAAGGCCTACGCCCCGCAGGCATAGTTCCGCGGATCAGGGCCCTGCGCTGGCCCCTCCTGCGCTACAGCCCGACGGCGGCTGCCGGACTTCCGCTGGGGGAAGTCCGGCAGTTGCCGTCGTCCTGCCGCCCGTCGAGTGCTTCGTAGCCGGCGGTGTTCAGTCCCGGTATTTGGCCACGGTGAACAGGAACGCGGAGTCCTCCTCCGCGTGCAGGCTGTGCAGGCCGGGGGGGACGATCAGCAGATCGCCGGCTTTGCCCTGCCATGACTCGCCACCGGCCTTGAGGCTGACGCAGCCCTGGATCAGGAAGACCGTGGCGTCACCGGGGTTCTGGTGTTCACTCAACTGGGTTCCGGCCTTCATGGCCATGACGGTCTGCCGGAGGACTTTTTCGTGGCCGCCGTACACCGTGTCCGCAGCGCGGCCGTTGGTGGAGGTGACCGCCGCCTCGAGCTGCTGCCGGGCCAGCGCGTCGATCGATATCTTCTGCATGCGCCCAAGGCTACCCGCGTCCACGGCCCCTGGGGCCGGTTTCTTCCAGCCGGAGCAGGCTGGAAATCCCCTTGGGAGGGGATGGAGTGCCGGTGAGGCCGGGCCTACCCTTCGAGCATGAACACCGTGTCGCAGATCTTCGCGGTCATGGCCGCGGCCATCTATATCTTCGTCTTTCCGGTCGAGAGCTTCCTCCTCCGCCGCAACAGGTGGGCGCAGAAATTCCTGAGCACGCCCCCGGAAAACGTGCCCGCCGTGATGATGTGGGCCATCCCCACCGGGTACCGGAACCTGCTGGTGGCGCTGGGGGTGATCGCCGGCGTGGTCGCGGCCAACTCCGGCCAGCTGGTGGTGGGCTACACGCTGGTGGTCTACTGCTGCGCCAACATGGTCCTCACTGCACCCACCATGCTGCTCGCAGACCTCCAGGGGCACTATCCCCGGAAGTGGGACAGCGTGCCGGGGACCCTCGCGGCAACGGTCCCTGCCCTGGTGGCCCTGCTCCTGCTGCCGTTCGGGCCGTAGCTTCTCCCGGGGCACGGTCCACAGCGGCCGCCGCAGCCTTACAACGGACACGCGCCGGGGGTACCCGATTTCGGAGCCCGGCAAAGGCTTGATAGAGGTTAAAGGATGCCTGACTTCCTGAATCCCGCCCTGCCCTTCATCGCCATGGCCCTGGCGGTGGTGGCCGGACTCACCCTGTCCTGGCTGCTCCGCAAGATCGTCCTCAAGCTCAACCGGAAGCGTCCTGAACTGCACGCCACTTCCCGGGTGGCCCGCCAGCCGTTGCGGCTGGCACTGTGCCTGGTGGGCGTCCGCGCCGCGCTGGGCCTGACGGCTGCACGCGAAAGCTGGCACGCCGGCGTCGACCATCTCCTGCTGATCGCGATGATCGGCGCGTTCGCGTGGCTTGCCATCGCGGTCCTGCTGATCGTGGAGGCCGTGGTGCTGAACCGGCACAGCGTGGACGTGGCGGACAACCGGCGTGCCCGCCGGCTGCGCACCCAGATGATCCTGGCCCGGCGGATCGCCGTGGCGCTGGTGGTGGTGCTCGCCGTCGGCACTGCCATGCTGACGTTCCCCGCGATCCAGGCGCTGGGGGCCGGGCTGCTGGCGTCCGCGGGCGTGATCTCGATCGTGGCTGGCCTCGCCGCGCAGACGTCCCTGGTGAATGTCTTCGCCGGTATGCAGCTCGCGTTCACCGACGCCATCCGCGTGGACGATGTGGTGGTGGTCCAGAAGGAGTGGGGCCGGATCGAGGAGATCACCCTCACCTACGTGGTGGTCCATCTCTGGGACGACCGCCGGCTGATCCTGCCCTCCACCTACTTCACCACCACCCCGTTCGAGAACTGGACCCGCCGCCAGTCCGAGGTCATGGGCACCGTGGAGTTCGACCTCGACTGGCGCGCCCCCGTGGAGGACATGCGCACCGAACTGCGCCGGGTGCTGGCCGGCACCGAACTGTGGGATGAGCGCGTGGGCGTCCTGCAGATCACCGATGCCACCGGAGGCTTTGTCCGCGTCCGCATCCTGGTCAGCGCCGCGGACAGTGCCGCGCTCTTCGACCTGCGCTGCCTGGTCCGCGAAACCATGGTCACGTTCCTCCAGCAGAACCATCCTCAGGCGCTGCCGCACCAGCGCTGGGAGCAGGCAGCGGACGACGGCGGCACGGCCACCCGGCGCAAGGCACCCCTGCGCGGGCTGGGTGCGTCAGGGGCGGCGGGTGCGCATGCCCCGGCTGACCCCCACGAATCGCAGCTGTTCACCGGCTCCATCGAGGCCGTGGAACGGTCGCGGGCCTTCACCGGTCCCGGCGACGAGGTGTTCGAGGAACGGGACCGCAACCTGGCCTCCCGGAACTGATCCCGGGCCGAAGAACCCTTGATAGGTGACCATATGGTCACCTATTATTGAGGGCATGGACGACGTGTTCAAAGCACTCTCCGACCCCACCCGCAGGGACCTGCTCGACGAGCTGTTCCGCGAGGACGGCCAGACCCTGAGTGCGCTTGAGGCACGGTTCAGCATGAGCCGGTTCGGGATCGCCAAGCACCTCCGCATCCTGGAGGACGCAGGCCTGGTGGTGACGCGCCGTCGCGGGCGGGAAAAGCTGCACTTCCTGAACCCGGTCCCCATCCGCCTGGTCCACGACCGCTGGGTCAGCAAATACGCAGAACCATGGGCCGCTGCCCTCAGCGACCTCAAATCCAGATTGGAAAGTCCCATGGAAAAAATCTTTGAGATCTACATCAAGACCACACCGGAGAAGCTCTGGGAAGCCATCACGGACAGCGACATCCGCAGCAAGTACCAGTTCGGCAATACGCTGCAGTCCGACTGGACGCCTGGCGGCCGCTTCGAAATGGGCAACCCCAAGGCAGGCCAGATCCTGGGCGAAGGCGAAAACCTGGAAGTAGACCCGCCGCGCCGCCTGGTCCAGACCATGCGCGCCCTGTGGGGCGAGGACGTCAAGGCCGAGGGCACGTCCAAGGTCACCTGGGAGATCGAGCCCGTAGGTGATTCCTGCCACCTCACCGTCACCCACAGCGACCTGCGCGAGGGCGCCAACGAGCAGCTTTACGGCGGCTGGCCGATGATCCTCTCGGGCCTGAAGACGTGGCTGGAAACCGGCGAAAAGCTCACCACGCCGGGCTCCCTGATGTACACGTAGGGGCCGCGCCAAGCGGTCCACGGATCGGTAAGGTCATGTCATGGACAGCGGCGCCCTGGTCAATGTTGGGTTGGTACTCGGTTTCGTACTGCTGGGCGGGGTGTTCGCGGCGGCGGAGATGGCCCTGGTGTCCCTGCGCGAAAGCCAGGTGCGCGGGATCGAGAAGTCCGGTGACACCGGCGCCCGGACCGCCGCCCTGGCACGCAACCCCAACCGGTTCCTCTCCACCGTCCAGATCGGGGTGACCCTGTCCGGGTTCTTCTCGGCGGCCTATGGCGCCTCCGCGATCGCCCCCGCCGTCGTCCCCCTCCTCGAAGCGCTGGGGCTGGGCGGGGCGGCGGGGCCGGTGTCCTTCATCGGCATGACCCTGCTGGTGGCCTACCTGTCCCTGGTCCTCGGTGAGCTTGCCCCCAAGCGGCTGGCGCTGCAACGTCCCGTCGCGTTCACCAAAGTACTCGCCCCGCCGCTGGTCGGACTCGCCCGCGTCATGCGGCCGGTCATCTGGCTCCTGTCCGTGTCCACCGATGCCGTGGTCAGGCTCCTTGGCGGCGACCCCCGGGCCAAGCGGGAGGGCATCAGTTCCGAGGAGCTCTGGGACATGGTGGCGGACAGCGAACTGCTCGAAGAGAGCAGCCGGAACATCGTGGCCGATGTGTTCGGCGCCGGGGACCGGACACTGCAGGAGGTAATGCGCCCCCGTACGGAGGTGACCTTCATCGACGGCGCCATGAGCGTTGCGGATGCCCGCAGGATGGTCAGGGACGGCCCGTATTCGCGGTTCCCGGTGATCGGGAGGAGCCCGGACGATGTCCTGGGCTTCGTGCACATCCGGGACCTGATGCCCGGCGACGAGGTCCAGGAACAGTCCCCGGTGCGGACCCTTGCCCGGGAGATCCTTCCACTGCCCGGGACCAACCGGGTACTGCCGTCGCTGTCCCGGATGCGCAAGACCAACCAGCACATCGCCCTGGTGGTGGACGAGTACGGCGGTACTGACGGGGTAGTGACGCTCGAAGACCTGGTGGAGGAACTGGTGGGCGAGATCTATGACGAGTACGACACCGGCGCCGAGCACGAGGACCGGATCAACGTGGCCAACGGCTTCATCGACGTGGACGGCGGCCTGATCCTGCAGGAGTTCAAGGCCGCCACGGGGATGGTCCTCCCGGAGGGCCACTACGAGACCGTCGCCGGGTTCATGATGGACCGGCTGGGCCGCCTGCCCCGCGCAGGCGACCGTGTGCAGATCCCGGGATACGTGCTGACGGTCCTGAGCATGGACAGGCTCCGGATCGCCCGCATCCGGGTCACACCGGCGACAGGCCACGCTGACTGACCGGCCAGGGCTGGAAGGCACGACGGCGGTAGGCGCCTTCCCCGGGGACTAAAGGCCCTACGGGCAGGGCCCGGTACCGGTCACAGTTAAGGAGCGGCTGGCCTGAACGGCCAGAAGGGGCTGGAGCCCGCGTCCGCTTCCTATCCACGGGGCACATGGGCACGGTGCTCCCAAACCCCGGCAGACAGGACACACCACAATGTTCACGAAACGCACCACCCTCATTGGCGCTACCCTGGCGTTTGCTGCCGCGGCCCTCGCGGCACCAGCACAGGCCGCAAGCAGCAGCGGCGCAGAGGTCACCAAGTTCAACGAATGTACGGCCACCGGCGAGGTCCAGACCTGCCGTACGGGCATTGTGGTCAGCCACCACGTCTCAACCCCCAGCGGCATCGAGTCTTCCTCGTCCTCGAGCAACTACACGGACGCCCTGAGCTCCAATGATGGGAGCACGTCCACGACCATCAGCACCCAGACGCACTCCCATTTTCTGGTCCGCGACGGGCAGGTCTTCGAGATGGGTCAGCATTACCGTGAGCAAACCACGCTGACAGGCCCGGACGGCACCCGGCAGTGCTGGGAAAGGGAGGATTCCCACCAGGTGGGGAACTCCGTCCAGTACGACCGCGAGGCGCACTACTGCCCGTAGTCAGCGGCAGCCGGTCACGCCGGGGCACCAAGGCTCTGCTCTAGAAAGGTGAGCGTCCGCGCCCAGGCGTCGGCGGCCGCCGGGGCGTTGTAGGTATACCTGTTGGTGTCGTTGAAGAAGGCATGGCCGGTGCCCGGGTAGACAACGGCTTCGAAGTCCACCCCGGCGGCGCGCATGCGTGACTTCAGGCCGGGAAGCTCCTCCATGAGGGCGCCGTCCTGCTCGCCGTAAAAAGCCAGGACGGGGCAGTTGATGGCGCGCAGCTCTGCGTCCTTGAACTCGGCGTGCCCGTAGAACGGCACGGCGGCGCGCAGCCGCGGCTCGGCAACGGCGAGGGAGAAGGTGTAGGTCCCGCCCAGGCAGAAGCCCGTCGCGGCCACCCGCCCTGCCAATCCCGGCACGCCTTCCAGGTGGTCAAAGCACACGCGGAGGGCGGCGACTGCGTGTTTGGCATACTCCGGGGAGCGCATCGGCGCCATGTGCTTGCGCAACCGCGGCTGGGCGTTGCTGCGTTGTTCCGGATCGAACGCCGCCTCCTGCAGCTCCCCTGTCAGGTCGGCCGTTCCCCCGGCTCCGGACAGCAGGTCAGGGGCCACTGCGACGTAGCCTTCCGCCGCGAAGCGGTCAGCCACATCCTTGGTATGGCCCACCAGCCCCCACACTTCGTGGACCACCACTAGGCCGCCTTTGGGAACCCCGGCCGGTTCACTGATGTACGCCTGAACGGCGGTTTGGGCGTTGCCCAGAGTCATCATGTTTCCCATGGGGCCAGCATGGCACGCTCCCCCGGGCCCTTCCAGAGGTAGGGCTACGCCTTTTGCTGCCGCCAGAATACGGAGATCCCCAATGTCACGGCACAGAGAACCAGCATGGCCAGGACCATCCGCATCCAGCTGTCCTGGTGCACGCCGCCGGACGCGAAAACGCCGATCATCACGGTGGCGGTGATCGCCCCGACGTAGCGGCAGGTTTGGTAGATCCCGGCAGCGACGCCCCGGTCCTGCGGCCGGGTGGACACAAACATGCCCTGATTGGAGGCGATACCCACAGTCCCGTACGGGATGCCCATGAGGGCAGTGAGGACCACCACGACGGGGATGGCAAGCGTGCCGGTCAGCAACCACATGAGGGCCGCCGCCACCGTCAAGAGGACGACGCCGGCAAGCAGCACCCGCCGGACCCCGAACGTTCCCATTGCAGAGACTGCCCATGGGGTGGCTACCACAGACATGCCGGCCAGCGGCAGCATCAGCAGGCCCACTACGCCGGGATCGTAGCCGCCGGCTTCCTGCAGGAGTTGTGGGAGGCCGAAGAAGACGAAGTAGTAGACGCTGCTGAAAACGGCGAAGGCCAGGTACACCAGCATCAGCGGCCTGTTCCGGCCCAGCAGCCGCAGGTCCAGGAACGGCTTGGCGAAGCGCAGCTCGCGCCAGGCGAACAGCGCCGCGATGACGGTTCCAACTGCAAGCATCAGCCAGCGGTAGTCCGGTGCTACGTTCAGCGCGGCCATCATGACCAGCAGCAGCGCGCCGATGAATCCGGCGATGCCCGGCAGGTCCGAGTCCCGCACCAGCTCCGCCACGCTGCCGCGCTCCCGGGCCTTGTCCGGCGGGGCGGCCTTCCGCACAATCAGCAGCGCTGCCAGGGCCAGCGGGACATTGACCAGGAACAGAGACTCCCAGCCCACGAAGCCCACCAGCAGGCCACCCACCACGGGACCCACCGCGGCGGCGGACGTGTTGGCCATTTGCAGCCGGCCCAGCGGACGTGCCGTATCCACCTTCGCCTGGTGCGCGAGCACACCGACCATCACCACCGCGCTGGGATAGGCGGTGGCCGTGCCGAGGGCCATGACGGCCCGTGCGACGCAGAGCAGGGCGAAGTTGGGGGCCAGCGGAGCCAGGGCGCAGGTGATGGCCACCAGCCCCATGCCCAGCAGGAACATCCGCCGCGGGCCGAACCGGTCGGCGAGCCGGCCCATGACGGGCTGGCCGGCGGCAGAGGCCAGGTAGAAGGACGTCACCACCCATGTGACGGCAGCGACGTCGAGCCCGAAGTCTGCGCGGAGCACCACCAGTGCCACGGCGATCATGGAGGAGTTCAGCGGGTTCAGTGCCGTGCCCAGGCTGAGGCCGGCGACGGCCAGGGCAGTCCGGGGGTTGTTGCTCACGGTAACAGTCTGGCCCAAACGTGCCGCCGGGGACGACTTGGGCGGATCCCGGCGTGGTGTGGAGTTCGCTACTTGCCCGTCAGTCCCACCGGGAACAGCGCGTCCTCGACTGCCCGGGTAAGGTCCCGGATCACCTCTGCCTGTCCGTCATCCGGCACGCCCTCCGGGTTCTCCGTATAGATCACCAGCGCGAACGTCGACCCGCGGTAACTCAGGAGCGCAGCGTCGTGCAGTTCCCCGGACACTTCCCCGTACTTGTGGTGCACGTCCACGCCGGATCGCGACCCGGCAGGAATGAGGTCCTCGTTGTTGGTGTCCTGCATGTAGCTCAGCAGCTGCTCCGTGTTGTCCTTGTCCAGGAGCTCCCCCGCGTACAGCTTCTTCAGGATCAGGGCCATGTCCGCGGCGGTCAGCAGGTTCTGATCGGGGTCGTACGCGACGCCGATGGAGGCCGCGTAGGCGGTCAGCTGCGGGTGGCCTACCGCGTCCATGAGCAACAGCCACGAATCGTTGTTGCTGTTGTTGACCATGGCTTTGAGCTGGAACGCTGCGTCGTAGTCGCCCATGGGTTCGTCAAGGCTTGCCTGCCCGTTCTCCACGAGGTGGTAGTAGGCGGCGGCGGTCAGGATCTTCGCCGTGCTGGCCGCGGTAAAGGTGCTTTCATCGCCGAACGTCCGCTCGGCGCCCCCGGACACGTCGGCGAGCGCCAGCCCGATCCGGTATTCGTCGGCTTCGCTAAGGATGCTGTCCACGCTGTCCTGCAACGACGGCGGGGCTGCCGCCACCGGTGCCGCCGGCACCGCCGGCTCGGTGGGAACCGCTGCCCCCGTCGGCGGCTCGGACCGGACCACGGCCAGGGTGATGGTGCCGACGATGACCAGCACCACGGCAAGGGCCAGGATCACCAGCCTTCTGTTGCCCCGTGCCTTGCCTGAAGACGGCTTGCCCGGTGCCGGCGGCGGAGCGTCGCGGCCTGGTTTGGGCACCACGGGGTGCATGGACATACAAGGGCTCCTGTCCCGCCTCGGCAATCACAAAACAACGTCAGCGCGGCGTTGAGCCGCGCTGACAAGTGCTGATTAAATCACCGGAGGTTGGGAGCTTCCTGAAGGCTTGCCGGGTGTTCCGCCGGGCCGTCCCGCCGACGCGCAAAACTGCTGCCGGCGCGCGAATTACCCCGCGCGGCCCGAATACCGGCCACGCCAGGGAATATCCGGTTCGAAGACGGTTTTGCCCCCATCGGAAAGTGGGTCTTGTTGGCCGAGTCCACCTGCATGGTGGCCGGCCTCTTGGCGGACAGTTTCGAGTACCCGGTACTCGTGCGCTTCAACCATCCGTGACATGTACTGGTACCTGAACGAGAGTGGTGCCCTCACGCCGCTGCGAAAACAGAGTGATCGTGTGGATCGGGGGAACTGAACGCGAAACAGCATTGCGCCCTCGTTGAGAGCCCTGGCGGCGCCCCGACGCGCCAGGGCGTAGTGCCAACGATAAGGAGAACGGCCGGTATGACCCCGCGTGAAGCACAAGCACCCTACTCCCGCGTCGGAGAGGACGTCCACGAACCGACGCAGTACGAAGCTGCAGGGCGGTTGAGGCCGCGCCCATGGCCCGTTGGCCCGCGTGAGAGCTACGGGAAAGTGGACTTTGCTGATGGCGACGGAAAGACTGTCCTCACCCTCTATGTTCAGCGCGGGCCCGAAGAAGGTTACGTCCTGCACGTGGAGCATCTAGCCGCGCCGCTGCGGGTGGATGGGACACTCCTTCGCCTGACCCCGGCACCCCAAGTTGACAGGGACGCCGCGGACTTCCGCCGGATCACCGCTGCCCGGACGGTTGCCGAAAAGGCGGAGGCCGAGCTGGACGCCGCCGTCCGGGCCGCCCGCGCGAACGGAGACTCCTGGGAGGTTATCGGCGCCGCCCTCGGCACATCCGCCCGAACGGCCCGGGAGCGGTTCAGCCACTAAGGCTGCCAGCGCCAAGTGGGCTGTCCACGGGATGGTGACGCCCGGGCAAGCCTATGGTTGCCGAAAGTCAGCCGCGGGTGCGGGCAGCGATCGCGGTCTCCAGGAATTCCAGGTGCGCCGGGGCAACGGCCACCACGCTGCCCAGGTATTCGGGGTTCTTGGCAAGGAACTTCTTGATGAACGGGCACACCGGGACGATGCCGATGCCGTCCTCCACCGTGCTGTCCAGGGCGGCCGTGGCCAGGCGGCCGGCCAGGCCCTGCCCGCCGTATTCCTCGTTGATGACCGTGTGGTAGAAGATCCGCTGCGGCGACTCCCCGCCGTCGTACTCCTTGTACGCCGCCTTGCCGATGACATTGCCGGCATCAAGAATCTCGAAGCGTTCGCGCCCAGGGGTGTGGCGGACGGTGATGTCGCTCAAGGGAACTCCTTCAGTTGCGGGTGTGTGCTGACCGTGCAAAGCCTAACCCGGCCCGGTCCGCTCTTATTTCCGCAAGTGAGGGTTCCTTGGCAACATCCCCGCCCGCCGCCGTGTCAGCTCAGATAGCCGTTCGGGTTCAGGACGTACTTGGTGGCTGCGCCGGCGTCGAACTCCGCGTAGCCCTTGGGTGCCTCCTCCAACGGGATTGCCTTGGCGTTGACGTTCTTGGCGATGTTGACCTTGTCATTCAGGATGGCCATCATCAGCTGACGGTTGTACTTCATCACGGGGCACTGGCCGGTGGTGAAGCTCAACGACTTTGCCCAGCCGGTGCCAAGGCTAAGGCTCAGGGACCCCTTCTTGGCTGCCTCGTCAATGCCGCCCGGATCGCCCGTCACGTACAGACCGGGGATACCCAGGGCACCGCCCGCGGCGGTGATGTCCATCAAGGTGTTCAGCACGGTTGCGGGCGCTTCCTGTGCTCCCTTGCCGTGGCCGCGGGCTTCGAAGCCGACCGCGTCAACGGCGCAGTCAACCTCCGGAATGCCCAGGATCTGCTCGATCTGGTCCTTCGGCTCACCCTGGGTCAGGTTCACGGTTTCACAGCCGAAGCTGCGCGCCCGCTCCAGCCGGTCTTCGTTCATGTCGCCAACAATGACGACGGCGGCACCCAGCAGATGTGCGCTGGTCGCCGCTGCGAGGCCCACCGGACCGGCCCCTGCAATGTACACGGTCGAGCCGACGCCGACGCCGGCTGTGGTGGCGCCATGAAACCCGGTGGGGAAGATGTCCGAGAGCATGGCCAGGTCCATAATCTTCTCCATGGCCCGGTCCTTGTCCGGGAACTTCAGCAGGTTCCAGTCGGCGTAGGGCACCAGGACATAGTTGGCCTGGCCGCCCACCCAGCCGCCCATATCCACGTATCCGTAGGCAGCGCCTGGCCGGGCGGGATTGACGTTGAGGCAGATACCGGTCTTGCGCTCCTTGCAGTTCCGGCAGCGGCCGCAGGCAATGTTGAACGGCACCGAACAGAGGTCGCCCACCTTGATGAACTCCACGTCCCGGCCCACTTCCACCACTTCGCCGGTGATCTCGTGGCCCAGCACCAGGTTGGGCGGAGCTGTGGTGCGGCCGCGGACCATGTGCTGGTCGGATCCGCAAATGTTGGTGGCCACCGTCTTCAGAATGACCCCGTGGTTGACCGGCCGCCCGACGTTCGCGGGGTTGACCCCTGGCCCGTCCTTGAGCTCAAACGTTGGGTAATCAATGTCAATTACTTCGACCTTGCCCGCTTCTTTGTAGGCAACGGCTTTGTTCCCTGTCATCTAGCGCTCCTATAGTCAGGCGTCCGGTGGGACGGCCATGATCTGGTTAGGTGGGACATCCCGTGCGGGTAACAGCCCTGGCCGGTTTGTGCATCCTGATGTTTGGCATGGTCAGGTACCGGTTCCCGGGTGGGGATTCGATCAGTCTAGGCACGGCCATGAGAAGGGTCTAGGGGTGGAAGCCCCTTGTTTACCGGAGGCTTCCCGTGGGGAAGTGCCAACCACGGCGTACGCTGTACCGACCGGCCCCGCAGTCCGGACACGGACGCAGGATGGCCGGTTCCCAGGCAAGTTCTACCGTTGAGGAGAACGGCATGAAAACCCGCAGCATTGGACAACTGACAGTTTCCGCCCTTGGCCTTGGCTGCATGGGCATGAGCGAGTTCTACGGCGGCGGCGACGAGCAGGAGTCGGTTGCCACCATCCACGAATTCCTGGACTCCGGCGGATCGCTGCTGGACACGGCAGACATGTACGGGCCCTTTACGAACGAAAAACTCGTGGGACGGGCCATCTCCGGCCGCCGCGGGGACGTTGTGCTCGCCACCAAGTTCGGCAACGAACGCCGCGAGGACGGTTCCTGGGTGGGCATCAACGGCCGGCCCGAATACGTCCGGGCCGCATGCGACGCCAGCCTCCAGCGGCTGGGAGTGGACCACATCGACCTCTACTACCAGCACCGGGTGGATAAGACTGTGCCCATCGAGGACACCGTGGGGGCCATGGCGGAACTGGTCCAGGCCGGGAAGGTCCGGCACCTAGGCCTGTCCGAAGCATCCGCCGAGACCATCCGGCGGGCCCACGCCGTCCATCCCATCACTGCGCTGCAGACGGAGTACTCGCTGTGGGAGCGGGAGCCCGAGACCAAGGTGTTTCCCGTGCTCGCGGAGCTGGGCATCGGTTTTGTGCCGTACAGCCCCCTGGGCCGCGGCTTCCTCACCGGGCAGATCCGCAGCGCGGATGACTTCGCGGAGGACGACTTCCGCAAGCACTCCCCCCGCTTCCAGGGGGAGAACTTCACGCGGAACCTTGAACTCGTAGACCGGGTCAAGGAGTTGGCGGACCGGAAACAATGCACTCCCGGCCAGTTGGCCCTGGCCTGGCTGCTGGCGCAGGGTGAGCATATTGTCCCGATCCCGGGGACCAAGAAGCGGCAACGGCTGCGGGAGAACCTGGGCGCCGTGGACGTGGAGCTGTCCCGGGACGAGCTTCAGCTGCTGGACCAGCTGGCACCGGCGGGGTCCACTGCCGGCGCCCGGTACCCCAACATGTCCACCATCGACACGTAACGCGGCACCCGCACGGGCTGGAGCACCGGCGTCTGGCACGCGGCGCTCCAGCCCGGCGCTTTTCCACATAGGCCCCGGAGTTTACGACGACGGGGCGGGGCTGGCGTAGGGTGGTTTTCACGGCTGAAGCAAGCGGCCGCAGGTTTCTTCTGTGCGGAGCCCCTTTTCATGTCCGACGAATCTGCCCTTCGGGCGCTTGCTGCATCACCCTTCAACCTTCCGGACCTGCGGGACGGCCAACTGGCCGGCATGGCCGCCCTTACCGGGGGCCGCGACGTCCTGGCCGTCATGCCCACTGGCTACGGCAAATCCGCCATTTACCAGGTGGCAGCCCTGCTCCTGCACAAGGCAACGGGACGTCCCGCCGTCGTAGTTTCTCCGCTGATTGCCCTGCAGGAGGACCAGCTGGACGGCCTGTCCCAGGTCCTCGGACCGGGCGCCGCGGTGGCCATCAACTCCTCGCACAGCGACGCCGACGTGGAGGCTTCCTGGCAGGCCGCCGAGGAGGGCACGGCAGTGTTCCTGTTCCTCGCTCCGGAACAGCTGGCCAAGCAGTCAACCGTGGACCGGATCAAAGCCCTAAACATCACGCTGTTCGTGGTGGACGAGGCACACTGCGTCTCCTCGTGGGGGCACGACTTCCGACCGGACTACCTCGCGCTGGGAAATGTCCGCGCTCAATTGGGCAACCCACCCGTGGCTGCCCTGACGGCCACGGCCTCCCCGCCGGTCCGGGACGAAATCGTGGAGCGGCTCGGCATGGAGAAGCCCCTGGTGCTGGTGCATGGTTTCGACCGGCCCAACATCACCCTTGACGTGGTCCGGCACCACGAAGACACGGGCAAGCGCAAGGCCGTGCTTGAGCAGGTAGCGGACCTGGCACGAAGCGGGCAGGGACTCCTTTACGCTGCCACCCGCAAGGACACGGAAAAATACGCGGCCAAGCTGGCCAAGGAGGGGCTGCGGGCGGAGGCATACCACGCAGGCCGTTCCGCCAGGGACAGGGAACACATCCACGAGATGTTCATGGACGACAAACTGGACGTGGTGGTGGCCACCACCGCGTTCGGCATGGGCATCGACAAGCCCAACGTCCGTTTCGTGGTCCACGCCGACATCCCCGAATCGCTGGACTCCTACTACCAGGAAATCGGACGGGCAGGCAGGGACGGCAAACCGGCATCCGCCATCCTGCACTACCGCTCGGAGGACCTGGGCCTGCGGAAATTCTTCGGCACCCACTCCCCTGATCCCGATTCGCTCCTTGAGGTACTAAAGGTCCTCAAGGCGGCCCATGCCCCCACCCCAAGGTCCTCCCTTGCTGAGTTGACGGGTTTCAAGGCCCGGCGCATTACGGGGCTTCTGAACCAGCTGGAGGAGACAGGCGCGGTCAGTGCCGGCAAACGGGGAGTCCGGCTGACATCCAAGGCAAAGCTGCCCGCGCTGGTGGCCGACGCCGTCGAACTGGCCGGGGCCCGCCAGCGCGTGGACCAATCCCGGCTCACCATGATGCGCGCCTACGCGGAAACTGACGGCTGCCGCCGGCAATTCCTGCTGGGCTACTTTGGCGAGGACCTTCCGGAGCCCTGCGGAAACTGCGACGGGTGCGCGGCCGCTCCCGGTGCGCAGGAAGACGGGGCACGGCAGGACGGCGCGCGGGAGGGCCGGAAGCAGTCGGGGAAGAAGGACCGCGGCAAGAAGGCGTCCGACGGCGGGGTCCCGGCTCCCGCGGCCGACGAGCCATTCCCGCTGCAGTCCACGGTGGTCCACAAGGAATGGGGCCCCGGCCTGGTGATGCGGCACGAGGATGATGTCATCACGGTGCTCTTTGAGCAGGAGGGGTACAAGACGCTGTCGCGGGCGGCCGTGGTGGAGCATCAACTCCTGAAGCCCGCTTAGGTAGGCTGGGAGGACCCTCCGACGAAAGGCCCCGCGCGTGGAAGTACCTGCGTATGTCTGGACCCTGACCATTGCGGGAATCATCGGGCTGCTGGCCTTCGATTTCTTCTTCCACGTCCGCAAGGCCCACACCCCCTCCCTCAAGGAATCGGCCACGTGGTCCGCCATCTATGTGACCATCGCGGTGGTGTTCGGCCTGGTTGTGCTGCTGTTCGGGGGCGCCGACATGGGCACCGAATACTTTGCCGGCTACGTCACGGAAAAGGCGTTGTCGGTGGACAACCTCTTCGTCTTCCTGATCATCATGGCCAGCTTCAAGGTGCCCCGAGCGGACCAGCAGAAGGTGCTGTTGTTCGGCATCGTGTTCTCCCTGATCGCGCGTACGGCGTTCATCTTCCTGGGCGCGGCACTGATCAACAGCTTTGCCTGGGTGTTCTACATCTTCGGGCTCATCCTGCTGGTCACGGCCGGAAACCTGCTCAAGCCGGACGACCACGATGACGACTCCGACGGGCTGGTGGTCCGGCTTGCCAAGAAACTGCTGCCTGCCTCCGAACATTACGACGGCGACAAACTCTTCACAGTGGAGAACGGCAAGCGGGTCCTGACCCCGATGCTGCTGGTCATGGTGGCCATTGGCGGCACGGACATCCTGTTCGCCCTGGACTCGATCCCGGCCATCTTCGGCCTGACCCAGAACGTCTTCGTCGTTTTCACAGCCACCGCGTTCTCGCTGATGGGCCTGCGGCAGCTGTTCTTCCTGATCGACGGCCTCCTGGACCGGCTGATCTTCCTCTCCTACGGCCTGGCGGTCATCCTTGGCTTCATCGGCGTGAAGCTCATCCTGCATGCCCTGCACGAGAACACCCTGCCGTTCATCAACGACGGCGAGCACGTCAACGTGGTGGAGGTCAGCACCGGCCTGTCACTCACCGTGATCCTCGGGGTGCTCGTGGTAACCATCCTGGCGTCTGTCTTCAGCCCCAAGGGCAAGGCCAAGAACGCGGTCTCGGGGGCAAGGCGGCATGCCACCGAGTACGTGGACCTCAACTACGAGACGGACATGGCGGAGCGGGACAAGATCTTTGCCAGGATGGTCCGTGAGGAGGACCAGATCCGCAAGCTCCCCGAGAAGTACAAGCGGCTGATCCGCAATGAGACCGAGTTCCTGGACCTGATCCGGACCGCCCATGACCAGCACGACAAAGCCCAGGTGCGGGCTGCCGCCAACGAGGGCTGACGCCGGCAGCTGGGTACGGGGCCTGAAAAAAGTCCTGCCCGGGGCCATCATGAGGGCCTGCCGGAGTGTTTGTCAGCCCCTCTTGCTACGTTTGATTCAAGGCCAGGGGAACCGTCCTCCGGCCCGCGAACAGTTGGGGAGGCCCCGTGTTTCTGCTCGACGCTGCCGGCCATGACGCCGGACCCGGCACGCCGCCGGACCTGGTCTTCTCGGCCAGCGACCTGGTGGCAGCCAGCGAATGTGAGTACCGCACGCTCCGCATCCTGGACGAAAAGCTGGGCCGCACCGCCAAGGCAGAGTTTCCCGCTGACGAGATGCAAAAACGCGCCGGCGAGTTGGGCGACCAGCATGAGCGGACCGTGCTTGCCAGCCTGGTGGCCAAGTACGGCGAATGGGACGCCAGCCGCGGCGCAGGGGTCTATTCCCTTGACCGTGGCCGGACCCTGCGCGCCGAGCTGCAGGCAAAGCACGCGGAAACCGAACTCGCCCTCCGCTCCGGGGCAGATGTGGTCTTTCAGGCGACGTTCTTCGACGGCGAGTTCCTGGGCTACGCCGACTTCCTGGTCAACGAGGCCGCCGGGACCGGCAAACCCGGCCGCTACGAGGTGTGGGACACCAAACTTGCCCGCCATGCCAAAGTCGGGGCCCTGCTGCAGCTTGCCGCCTACGGCGACCAGCTCCTGGGAATGGGCCTGGAGCCCTCACCGGTTGTCACGCTGGTACTTGGAACGCGGGTAGGCGATGACTGGCTCAGGAGCAGCCATTCCCTGCCGGACCTCCTGCCCGTCTTCCGGGAACGACGCCGGCGCTTCCGCCACCTCACAGCCAGCCACCGCGCCGGTGACGGCGCAGTGCAGTGGCAACAGCCCGGCGTCGCCCACTGCGGCCGCTGCGACTACTGCGCCGAGCAGGTGCAGCTTCACAGGGACCTCCTGATGGTGGCGGGCATGTCCGTGGTCCAACGGCGGAAGCTGCACGCGGCCGGCATCACCACCATCGACGAACTTGCAGCCATGCCTGCCGACGAGGCCAGGAACTCGGTGGTCCGGCTCCGCGCCCAGGCACGGATGCAACTTGGCCTGGACCGGACTGCAGGTTCCCGGACGTTCATCAAGGATGGACAGCCGCAAACAGTGTCGTTCAGCGTCCTTCCGGACCATACGATCGGCTCGCTACCTGCCGCCAGCGCCGGCGACATCTTCTTTGACTTCGAGGGCGATCCGCTCTGGCAGGATCCCGCCACCGGCGCCTGGGGCATCGAATACCTGTTTGGTGTCATAGAGGCCCCGGTGCCGGGCGCCCCCGGGGACCCGGTGTTCCGGCCGTTCTGGGCCCATTCCCGCTCCGGTGAGCGCCGCGCCTTCCTCGACTTCCTGGATTACGTCGAGAAACGCCGCGCCGTGTACCCGGACATGCACGTCTACCACTACGCCGCGTACGAAAAAACGGCGCTGCGGAAACTGTCCCTGGCGCATCAGGCCGGTGAGGACACGGTGGACGACTGGCTCCGGCAGGGGCTGCTGGTGGACTTGTACGCCACGGTCCGGCACTCCATCCGGGTTTCGGAAGCATCCTATTCCATCAAGAAGCTGGAACCGCTTTACATGGGGGACAACCTCAGGTCCGGGGAAGTCAAGGACGCCGGGGCCTCCGTGGTTGCCTACGCCGCTTACTGCGCCGCCCGCGATGACGGGCGGCAGGAGGATGCCGACGCCATCCTGGCCTCGATCTCGGACTACAACCAGTACGACTGCCTCTCCACCCTCCGGCTCCGGGACTGGTTGCTTCAGCTGGGCCAGAAAACCGGTGTCACCGGAGAGCCGGGCCATGACGCAGTGGAAGCGGTGGATGCTGCGGGCGGACAGGCCACTCTGCCCGGGCACGTCCTGTCACCGGCTGACACAGGAACTGCCGGTGACGGTGCAGCCCGCGCCGAGGAGTCGCCTGAGGAAACCAGGCTGCGGGAGTACCTTGCAGGCCTGCCGGACAACCGCCCCTGGACCGACGACGAGCGCGCCATCGCCATGGTTGCTGCCGCCACCGGATACCACCGCCGCGAGCGCAAGCAGTTCTGGTGGCAGCACTTCGACCGGGTCGAGGCACCGCTGGACAACTGGTCCGACCAACGGAACGTGTTCGTGGTGTCCTCGGCGGAAGTTGTGTCTGACTGGGCCCTGGCAAAGCCCCGGGAACGGATGCGCACGCGGGTCCTGAAGCTGCGCGGAACCATGACCGAGGGCTCAGATTTCCGTCCCGACTCCAGCTGGTGCCGCCTGTATGACGCGCCTGGACCCGATGGCATGACCGATCCTCCGGCCGCAACCGGTGCCCGGGCATTCACGTTCGGGACCAGGATCAGTGAGCTGGAAGCGGCGCCGGACAGCCCGGAGCACCTGATCACCGTTGCGGAGCGGGAGACCGGAAAGGTCCGCGCCTACCCGCACCTGCCGGTGGCCCTCACCGAGGACCAGCCCCTCGCCACCGCCAGTATTGAAGCCGCCATCGCGGCGATAGCCCAGGCTGTTGGCTCCTCCGTGCCGTCCCTCCCCGCGCAGCCGGGCCTGGACATCCTGCGGAAACTGCCGCCGCGGTTCCGCTCCCGGCAAGGACCAGCCGAAGTGCTGCCTGGTAAAGACGGCGCCGCTGACTATGCACGGGCGATCACCGGGTCGCTGCAGGACCTGGACCATTCCTACCTGGCCGTCCAAGGGCCGCCGGGGACAGGCAAGACTTTCGTTGGTGCCCATGTGATCGGCAGGCTGGTAGCCCAGGGGTGGAAGATCGGGGTGGTGGGCCAGTCCCACAACGTGGTGGAAAACCTGCTGTGCCGGGCCATAGAAACCGGTGGAGTGGATCCGCAGCTGGTGGCCAAGAAATTGGCCGCCCCACACCAGGTTCCCTGGAGCCAAACGTCAGAAGGCGATGTGGCCCGGCTGCTCGCGTCGCCGGGCGGATGCCTGGTCGGAGGCACGGCATGGACCGTGACGGGAAAGGAAGTCCCGGCAGGGTCACTGGATCTTCTGGTCATTGACGAGGCAGGCCAGTTCTCGCTGGCCAACACCCTGGCGGTCTCTGGGGCAGCCAACCGGCTGCTCCTGCTGGGCGACCCGCAGCAGCTCCCGCAGGTTACACAGGGCACGCACCCCGAACCTGTGGATGAATCCGCTCTCGGCTGGCTTGCCGCCGGCCACGCTACCCTGCCCGACAGCCTTGGGTACTTCCTGGCAGATACATGGCGGATGCATCCGGAGCTGTGCCGGGCGGTGTCCAACCTCAGCTATGAAGGAAAGCTGCGTTCCGCTCCTGCCGCGTCCCTCCGCGAACTGGAGCAGCTGGCCCCGGGCGTGGAGACGGTCCTGGTCAACCACGCGGGCAACACCACAGCGTCAAGGGAGGAGGCAGTGGAAGTGGTTCGCCAGGCCCGCCGCCATCTCGGCCTGAAGTGGACCTGCGACCCGGAGAACGAAGCCCGCCCCCTCGGGCAGCAGGACCTGCTGGTGGTTGCTGCCTATAACGCCCAGGTCCATCTAATCCGTAAGCATTTGGCAGAGGCCGGTCTGCCGGAGGTGCGGGTAGGAACCGTAGACAAATTCCAGGGCCAGGAAGCTCCGGTGGTGCTGGTCTCCATGGCGTGCTCGGCGGTGTCCGAGGCCCCGCGCGGCGCGGAATTCCTGCTCAACCGGAACCGGATCAACGTGGCCGTGTCCCGCGGACAATGGCGTGCCGTGATCATCCGCTCCCCCGAGCTCACCAGCTACATGCCCCACAAGCCCGCGGCGCTGGAGGAACTTGGCGCCTTCATCGGCCTAAGCCCCCGGGAGTAACCGCACAGAAACGGGTGCCGTCAGCGCGCCCGGAATCCCCCAAAGGTCCCCTGGGCAGCTGAAAAGCCGGACTCAACCCGCTCCACCCGCCCAGGGGTCCGGTCCGACTTGAGCCAGTCCAGCAGTTTCCGGACCTGCGGTTCGGCGCCTTCGGCAATCACCGACACCGACCCGTCGTCGAGGTTGCTCACCTCGCCGGACAATCCAAGTTCCTCCGCGGTGCCCATGGTCCAGTAGCGGAAGCCCACACCCTGGACCGTCCCGAACACCCGGGCGTCCAGCCGGACAGCGTCCTGGGCCGAACCGCCCCGCGCTGAATCGTGCGCTGAGCCTGCGTGCCTGCCCATGGTGCTCCTTCTCCATACCTAGCTGCCCGCCCCGATCGGGTCGCAGTACCCGCGTCCCTCAACCCGGGAGACGGTACTGCGACCCGATGGGAGGCTGCGTAAGGGCTAGTTGATGGTGATGTCGCGGGTGGCGTGGTTGTAACGGATGGTCACCGTGCCGCCGGCGTGGTGCAGCTCGTGGTTGGGTCCGTCGAAGGTGCCGAAAGCGCCGTAGTTCTCAGTCCACGAGCGGTTAAGGGCGATCTTGAACGTGTAAAAGCCGGCGGGAAGCTCGGCGCTCTTCTTCCACAGCTGGTCCAGGAAGTCGAACTCCATCTGTGCTTCGTCATACTGCGGCGCCCAGTTCTCGGGTGCACCCAGGATGGTGTTGAAGTCGCCGGCCAGGGCCACGGCTTCGGGCTGCGGCAGGGTTTCGACGTCCGGACCCTCCAACGGTTCGGAAGCAACATCGGCAGCAGGTGCAGCAGCGGCCTTGTCCTTCGCGGGAGTCTTGCCCTTGCGGACGGCTGCCACCACGGGCTCGACGGCGTCTTCGATCGCCTTGGCTGCCTTGCCCACAACGGAGGCTGCCTTCTTGGCCGGGGCCTTTTTGGCGGTCTTCTTCGGAGCTTCCGTCTTGGCCGGAACCTCAAGTGTGGCGGCGGCGGCGGAGACGGGACGGACAAAGCCTTCGGGAGCCGTGGGGACCGGGGTGTCGGCAGGGACGGGAGTACCGGCGTCGAGCGCGGCCGCGAAGGAGTCAGCATCCGGGAAGGCGACCGTGGCGCGCATGCCGTCCTCGGTGATGGTCCAGCCGGTGCGGCCCTTGATCAGCCAGCCGGCCTTCACCAGCTTGGCGGTGGCCGAGGTGAGGGTCTTGTGGCCGCGCGGGATGCCGCCGCTGAGGAGTTCGGCCTCATGGTCGTTGAACGGCACCCGGGCGGTTGCCTCCGCCAGGACCTGGCCCGCATTCAGTGCATCGCCGGACCACACGCCTTCGGTCAGGACATCCAGGACGGTCTTGAGTCGAAGGTAGGTGTTTTCTGCGGTGGACTTGGCCATGATTCCCCTTATATAAAAGCGATCGGTCTTAGGCATCTTGCCAACTGCCCATTAAATCGCGCGACTTTAATTGGTTAACTCTGCGTGTCGTGACCGACTGTGAAGCGGATGGTGCCGCAAGTGAGGCGGAGGTCTCGGGTAAGGGCTGTCTGCATAACCCTGGAAGCGCTGGCATGGGTGCCGCCCTGCACTCCCCGGACACGCCTGCGGCACCTAGTTTACCGGGCAAAAAGCACCGCTGTTGCGCCCGACACAGCAGGGGTCAGTCAGACACTTCCCTGCCGTTCAATTCCGCCAGGAGTTCCGCCTTCCGCTCCTCCGACGCGAAGGACGAGTGGATGGAGTTCGCCGCCAGGCGCGCCTTGTCGAAATCGGAGAGGTCGAACACCGCGGTGAGCTGCGCAAAGTTGTCATCCACGTACCCGCCGAAGTACGCAGGGTCGTCGGAATTGACCGAGACGTTCAGGCCGGCCGCCAGCATGGCGGGCAAGGGATGGTCGGCGAGGGTGTCCACGGCGCGGAGCCGGACGTTGGACAGGGGGCAGACCGTCAGGGGAATGCGTGCGTCCACGAGGCGCTCCACCAGGTCGGGATCGTCCATGCAGCGGATGCCGTGGTCAATCCGTTCCACGCCCAGGACGTCCAGGGCTTCGATAATGTACGAGGCCGGGCCCTCCTCCCCTGCGTGGGCGGTCAGCCGCAGGCCCGCTTCACGCGCCTTCCCGTACAGCCGCTCGAACTTGGAAGGCGGGTTGCCCACCTCGGCGGAGTCCAGGCCGATGGCGCCGATCGGAGCGTTCATGGCCAGCAGCTGGTCCAGGACTTCGAGGGCGGAGTCCTCCGGGAGGTCACGCAGGAACGCAGCGATCAGCATGGTGGAGATGCCGTAGTCCTCCTCCGACGTGGCAAGCACCGAGGCCACACCTTGGACGCACGCATCCAGGGGAATCCCGCGGGATACGTGCGCCTGCGGGTCCATCATGATTTCCGCGTGCCGGACGCCGGCGGCAGCAGCCCGCTCCAAGTATGCCCGGGTCATGTCCGCGAAGTCCTGCTCGGTGCGCAGCACGGCCATGTTGGCGTAGTAGAGGTCCAGGAAGGACTGCAGGTCCGTGAACTCGTACTTTTCGCGCAGTTCGTCCAGGCCCGAATACGGCAGCGCAATGCCGTTGCGTTCGGCCAGGGCGAAGATGAGCTCGGGCTGCAGCGTGCCCTCAATGTGCAGGTGCAGTTCGGCCACCGGGAGGGGCTTGGCAGGGACCGCAGGTTCCGCGAAGTCCGTTTCGGTTTCGGGCATGGTGCTGCCGCCGGGAAAGTTGTCCATCCGGTCAGGATAGTGCCCCGTCCCGTTTCGCGCCTGCCCGGGCCTCTGGAAGCGGATGGGTCCCACACGTGGCGCGTGCCGTGGCCCACACTCAACACGCCCGCTGGAATCTCGATTTGATAACACCCAAACGATGTCTTAGCGTGAAATGCATGCCCGTTCGGCGGGCTTCTTGATTGCCCGGTGCTGCCTTCACCAGAACTGCCCAGCGGCAGCCACCGATAGTGACCTCTATTCGTCAGGGGCGGGCAGTGGCGCGACGATCTCCGGGGACGGAACCAGCGCTGGTGGCCTTCAGGAGCATCACCATCATGAAAAACACCAAATTCCGTACTGCCGCACGCCGCGGAGTCACCCTGGCCGCCGTCTCCGCGGCAGGTTTGGCCCTCTCAGCCACGGCGGCCAACGCAGCGACCCCCACGTCCACCTGGGATGCACTCGCGCAGTGCGAGAGCGGCGGGAACTGGTCCACCAACACGGGCAACGGCTTTTCCGGCGGCCTGCAGTTCACCTCCAGCACCTGGTCAGCCTATGGCGGAACCGGCTCCCCGGAGAACGCCAGCCGGGAACAGCAGATCGCTGTAGCCGAGCGGGTCCAGGCATCCCAGGGCTGGGGCGCCTGGCCGTCCTGCTCGTCGGAACTCGGACTGAGCGGCGGCGGCGGAGCACCGGTCCAGAGCGCCCCCGTACAGAGTGCCCCCGTGCAGAGCACCCAGCTTCAGAGCGCGCCGGTCCAGAGCGCTCAGGTCAAGCAGGCACCTGCACCGCGGCATGCAACCTCGGTTCCCCTCAGCGGCGAGACCTACACCCTGCAGGCCGGGGACACCTTGAGCATCGTGGCCCAGAAGCTCGGCATCCAAGGCGGCTGGCAGCACCTTGCCGACGCAAACCTGGACACCATTTCGGATCCGAACCTCGTGTTCGAGGGACAGGTCATCCAGCTCCCCGCCTAACACCTGGGGACGTTCCACCAGCGGCTGCGGCCGCCGCGCCTTTCACAGGCGCCACAGACAGGTCGGCGATAGACAAATTCCGTTGACCAAAGAACGACGCCGGCACACCCCCATAAGGGATGTGCCGGCGTCGTACTTTAATCAGTCAGCCCCTGCCGCCCTGGGCGGCAGGGACCGGACTGTCAGCTGGCGGGGAGCTCGCGAACGATCCGCACCTTCCACGCGGACTCGTCGCTGGTGTCCAGCAGGGCGACGGTGCCATGTGCAAGATTCAGGGCAACCCGTTTGACGGCCAGCAGCTCCAGGTAGAGGTGCTCGTTCATCCGGCTGGGGGTGTCGATCATGTACTTCACGGCGTCGCGCAGCTGCCGGTAGTTGGCGCTGCGTTCCCGGTGCATGTGCAGTTCCAGCGCGGAGCGTTGCTTGAGCCGCGGCTCGTGCCGGTTGAGCAGTGTTACGGCGGCGTGCACTGCAACCACGAGGGTCAGCGAGACGCCATAGATCCACCAGCCGCTGGAGAGCAGGAACAGTGGCAGGTTTCCAATGGCCACGAGCGCGATGACCACCCGGAGGGCGGCGATGCGACGGACCGTCCGGGCGACGGCAGCCATGCCATCGCGGAACCGGTGCTGATCCTTGCGCGCGGCGGCGGGATCGATTGTGAACTCGTCCAGAACCAGGATTCCCTGGGCTTCCGGGCCCAGCATCTGCCCGTAGCGGGGCAACGCGGTGCGGGCGTGGTCGACGGCTTTGTCAGGTGTAGATGTCATGAGAGAGCTTCCAAAACGCGGGGGTGGTTGCGGTGATCTTAGTGGTTTCAGCTGAAAGCCGTATGTAGGTGTCCATTATTTGGACACGTTGCATTGCCTCACGTGGTCCTGCGCACTGTAATTGGAACATCCGGCGCATGCCGTCAGACTGAATAGATGCAAACCTTCCTCCCGTACCCTGACTTCCGCGAAAGCGCCAAAGCCCTGGACACCGCACGGCTGGGCAAGCAGCGGGTTGAAGCGCTGCAAACCCTTCGTGCCCTGGTGATTCCGGAGTACGGCTGGCAGACCCATCCGGCAATCCGGATGTGGATGGGCCACGTACCCGCCCTCACCATGTATGGCCTGGCCATGGCGGACGAATGGATCGAGCGCGGCCACCCGGACAACACCCGCGCGAACATCGCGGAGTTCGCGCCGCAGGCAGCCCACCCTGACTACGCCGCCAAAATTGTGATGCCGCCGTGGCTCGGGGACCCTGACTTCCATTTGAGCCACCGTTCCAAGCTGGTGCACAAGGAACCCAAGTTTTACTCCCGCGTTTTCCCGGATGCGATCCCGGATATGGACTACGTCTGGCCGGAGCCGCGGCACGAGTTCCTGCCGCAGGAGCCGGAAGGGGACATTCTGTGGATCCTGCGGGAGCCGCACGACGACGTCGACCCCCAGTCCCTGACCACCGTGGCGCTTCCACCCGTGAACCGGAATGCTGCAGCCGCCGCGGCGGCCGGGGGCGACGGCTACTCTCCCGTGTACGTGGAGGACGGGTCCCGCCGGCCTTCCAGGGCCCCCAAGAAGGCGCCGCCCAGGCCGCAGATGAAGAAGCCCACCCGTAAGCGCCTGGCGCAGGAGGAGGCCTTCCGGACCCTTCCGGGAAAAACGCCGGTTGCTGTTCCGTTCGAGAATGGGGCCAAGTTCGCCGTAGGACAGGTGGTTGGGCGCCCCCTTACCCTCGATGACGGCCGTTTCGGCAGGAACTTCGAAGTCATGGAGATCATTGACCGTTCGGCATTCGCGTACCCTGCCCTGCTGCAGGATCCCCGCGTGTTCTTCCCGGTGGAGGCACCGTAGGCCATGACGGTTCTGTTGGCGGGGTGCGGGGACCTGGGCACCGAGGCTGGGCTGCGGTTTGCTGCCCTGGGCCACCGGGTTGTGGGCTGGCGCCGCTCCCCCGCGAAACTGCCGGCGGCGATCGAAGGTGCCGCGGCTGACCTGGGATCGAAAGACCTGCCGCCCGTCCCCGCGGACACCACCGCCGTCGTCATCGCTGTTGCTGCTGACTCCCCTGCCGAGGAGGCATACCGCGCTGCGTATGTACGCGGCGTGGAAAACGTCCTTGATGCCCTGGAGCGTGACCAGGTGTCGCCTGAGCGGATCATCTTTGTGTCCTCCACTGCCGTTTACGGGGACGCGGGTGGCGGCTGGGTGGATGAGTCCACCGCAGCGGAGCCGGGCGGGTTTTCCGGCCGGGTGTTGTTGGAAGCCGAGGGGCTCCTGCAGGCCAGGCTCTCGGGGACCCGTACAGCCGGCGTCTCGCTCAGGCTGGGAGGCATCTACGGGCCGGGACGGACGCGCCTGATTGACCAGGTGAAGACGGGCTCTGCCGTGATCCATGAAGACGTGCGCTACACCAACCGGATCCACCGCGACGACGCCGCGGCTGCCATCGTGCATCTTGCCGGGATGGCAGCTGTACCGGGCCCCGTATACATCGGCGTGGACAACGAGCCGGCCGACCTCGGCGCGGTGTTGCGATTCCTGGCAGCTGAACTCGGCTTCCCTGAACCCAAGGTGGGTGACGCAGGACCTGCCCGCGGGGGCAACAAGCGCTGCCGTAACGATCTCCTCCGCAGCGCTGGATTTTCCTTCACGTTTCCGACGTTCCGGGAAGGGTACAGGGACGTTATAGCGGGGAACGGCGTCCGCCATCCGTGACTGAGTCCGCCGTCCCCTGACCACTGCCAGGGCCCGCTGGGCGGGCCTTGGCCTTAGTTGAGGCAGGGCATGGAATTTCGGCAGATTATTGAGACGGTTGGGCAGCTGGTCGACTTCGCCGGAGTTGCCGTGATGGTGATCGGCGCGGTGGTCTCCCTCCCGCTGGCGATCCGTGGTCATCAGCCCCGGCAGCTTCCGCCAAGTGCTGAAAAGCTGAGTTTTTACCGCTCCTACCGGCAGCTGCTGGGCAGATCCATTCTGCTGGGCCTGGAACTGCTCGTCGCTGCCGACATCATCCGCACCGTTGCCGTCACGCCCACGTTCGCCAGCGTCGGGGTGCTGGCCATCATCGTGCTGATCAGGACGTTCCTCAGCTTTTCCCTGGAGCTGGAAATCACCGGGCGCTGGCCGTGGCAGAAGGGACCCTCAGCGGCCCGTGCCGGGTCCACCGCCGCCGCCGGCTGAGGTCCGCCGCCCGCGTTTTCCACATAGGGGTTTTGGGGGGTCTTCATTGTCGGTGGTGGCTGGCAGAGTGAGGTTATGGAGGCCATTGGGGAGCATCTTGGTGTGGTGTACGGCGGGAAAGCGTACGACGCCGGCAGTGGGCTGCCGCACCCGGCCCACCTTCACGCGGTCCCCGGTGCGGAGGAGCCTCCACAGCCATCAGCCGCCGGACCCGGTCAGCCGGATGTATTGAATGAGCTGGCCTCACAGTTGGCAGTCGCTGCCCTGGCCGCCCCGGACGTGCTGGCGTCTGCCTCCTACCTCGAAGCCGCCGAGTTCGCCGCCCGCGCCGAGGACCTCGCCCGGAGGGTGGAGTACCTGCAACTCCTGAGCGCCGCGGCGGTGGACCGGACCCGCGCCCAGGCCATCACCGACGCCGCAGCCACGGCCCGCGCCAACGGGTCCGGGGAGTGGACCAGCCGGTGGGACACCAACGGTGTCGAAACCCTGAACACCTCCCCCACGAATGGTGCTGACCGGTCCGCCGCCATGGTTGAGACCGACGCGACCTGGCCCAACCCGCCCACGCGTCCAGGCCGCCCGGTGGTGTCACCGGCCGAAGACGGGTGCCGGAACACCGCAGAGTTCCTCCGCCTGCGCCTGCGGATCCCCATCCGCGAAGCCCGCCGCCGCCTCACCCTCGCCCACCAGGTCCTCCCAGCCACCAGCCTCACCGGCGAACCACTCCCACCAACCCGGCCCCACCTCGCCGCCGCCCTCACACCCGCCGGCACTGATACCCCCGCCAACTCCGAATCCATCACCGAGGCCGGCACCTGGCCCGGGTCGGCTCAGGGCCCGGCCGTGTCCTCGCACGCCGCGACCATCATCGCCGCCACCCTGGACCGCCTCCAGCACCACACCACGGCAGAGACCCTGGACACGATCGAACACCACCTCACCACAGCCGCCACCACCACCGACCCTGACTTCCTCACCCGCCTGGCCCAACGCTGGACGGACACCATCGACGCCGACGGCTCCGAACCCACCGAAGAAGCCCTCCGCCACACCCAAGGCGCCTTCATCCGCAAACCCCGCCACGGCCTTCACCACCTCGAAATCTTCGCCACCACCGACCAATACGAACACCTCCTCACCGTCATGAATACCGCCACCAACCCACGCACCACCGCCGGCACAGCAACGAGTCCAGACAGCCGAGGCAGTTCAGGCAATCCAGGCCGGCCAGGCAGTTCCGAGACCCCGGCGGCGAACAACACAACAGAACACGGCGCAAGCGAGCACACCGCGCTTCCCAACCTGGACCGGCGCACCCGCGCCCAGAAACAACTCGACGGCCTCATCACCGCCGCCAAAACCGCCCTCGCCACCAACACCCTGCCCATAACCGGCGGCAATCGACCCCAAATCATTGCCACTATCAACTACCAAGACCTCTTCCCCACCAACCCCGTCACGTCCGCCACCTTGGCAGGAAAAGACCACAGCGTGGAAACAGGGACCGGGACCTTCGCCTTCACCGGACCCGTCCCCGCCGCCACCCTCCGCAAATCGCCTGCGACGCCGACATCATCCCCGCCCTCCTGGGCACCGCGGGCGAAATCCTCGACCTCGGACGCAAAACCCGCCTCTTCACCTCCGCCCAACGCACCGCCCTCATCACCCGCGACCAAGGCTGCGCCTTCCCCAACTGCACCATCCCCGCACCCTGGTGCGAAGCCCACCACATCACCTACTGGTCCCACGGCGGACCCACCACCACCAACAACGGCGTCCTGCTCTGCAGCCACCACCACCACGTCATCCACAAAGAACAATGGACTATCACCACCACCCCCGGCACACCCGCCTTCGTCCCCCCACCCCACATCGACCCCACCCAAAAACCCCAACAAAACCACTACTTCAAACCACCCCCGCCACCCCAACCACCACACCGCAGAGTGTCCAAAGACTGTCCGTTAGGCTTCACCCATGACCGAAAACAGCAGCGCAAAAGCCTCCGAACTTCTCCGCCTCCACCAGGCCCCTGAGATCCTCCAAGTGGTCAACGTGTGGGATGCCATCACAGCCAAAGTCATCACGGACATCCCGGGAACCACTGCCCTGGCAACGGCAAGCCACTCGATCGCCGCCACGCTGGGCTACGAGGACGGCGAGAACATTCCCGTCGACGAGATGATCAGCTTTGTGGGCCGCATCGCGGCCGCCACCCACCTGCCGGTCAGCGCTGACCTTGAGTCCGGCTACGGGAACCCTGGGGAGACAACCCGCAAGGCCATCGGAGTCGGAATTGTTGGCGCCAATATCGAGGACCAGATGCGCCCGCTCGAGGACGCGGTGAACCAGATGGCAGCCGTTGTGCATGCCGGCGCTGCAGAGGGAATTGACTTCGTCCTGAACGCGCGGACCGACGCCTTCCTCAAGGGCAAGGACCGGGACCCTGAAGACGTTCTTGCGGATGCCATCGCACGCGGCAAGGCCTTCCTGGACGTCGGTGCCACCACGGTCTTCGTCCCGGGCCTTTTGGACGAGCCCACGGTCACGGCCCTGGTGGAAGGCATCGGCTGGAACAAGGTCTCGGTCATTAACGTGCCCGGGTCCCTGCCTCCGGCGAAGCTGCAGGAACTGGGCGTGGCCCGCATTTCGTACGGTCCCTGGACCCAGCGGGTGGCGCTGACTGCCCTGGCTGACACAGCTGCCGAACTTCTCGCCGGTGGCCAGCTTCCAGAAGGCACACGTCCGCTGAACTGAGAGCTGCGGGGCGGAAACCAGGAGCTTCGCCACCTGGACCGAGCGAAGGAGTGGGAGCTTGACCGGAAACCTGAATACCGCGGGAGTGTGGCCGCGGCCGCCGGCACTTCCCAGGCCGGTATTTTCCGACCAGCGGTGGCTTGATGCCGTCTTCCTTCACTGGCGCATTCCGGAGGCTGCCGCCGCCGCGTTCATGCCGGAGGGAGTCCAACCCGATGTGTTCGACGGTAGTTCCTGGGTTGGCCTGATCGGCTTCCGCATGGAGCAGGCAGCGCTTGGGCGAGGCCCCGGCATCCCATATCTGGGAAGCTTCAACGAGGTGAACGTCCGGCTTTACTCCCGCGAGCCGGACGGCACCCGCGGAGTGGTGTTCCTGAGCCTGGACGCAGACCGGCTGCCCGTTGTCCTGGCGACCCGGGCTGCCGGGATTCCCTACGTGTGGTCGCACATCCGGCAATGGCCTCCCTTTCCGGGGTACGGCGGGGGACGGCAGCACGCCACCGGCGCGGCCGGAACACCCGGCGGCCGGAATGGATCTGCCGTTGGTTACTCGGTACGCCGGCTGGGCGCCACTGCCGCCCGAAGCAACTTTGGGGTCATCCCCAAGCTGCACACCGCGGCAGCCGACCCTTTATCCATCTTCCTGACCGCCAGATACGGCATGCACGGCCGCTTCCACGGCAGAACCATCTATGTTCCGAACACGCACCACGAGTGGCCGCTCTTCGGCGCTGAGGTCCACCAGCTCAACGATGGATTGGTAGGAGCCGCCGGGATCAGCGTCAGCGGTCCGCCAGAGTCCGCCCTTTACTCCCCGGGGGTCCGGACAAGGTTCGGCAGGCCGCGCACGCTGGAGAGCGCCGGCTAAAGACCCGCGTCCTGGACGTCCTGCCAGCCCTGGCCTTCTCTGAACGTGCTCACCAAGGTACCCACGCCTGCCTGGAGGGAGTCAGAGGGATCGAAGTACAGGGATGCTTCCGACGCGCGGCTGTGGGTAATCAGCTGTTCGGCCTCGAGCTTCGCCTCGGGCACGGTTGCGCCGACGATTCCGGTGCGGGCCGGGAGAACCGGTGTGTGCACCACGTCGGCGTCCGTCTGGGTCAGCGGAACCGTGGTGCCGGTGTTGATCTCATCGTTGGGGAACTCGAACTCGGCATCGCCGGGGGCAACGGGAACGGTGTACTCCAGGAAATAGGTCATACCCCACCCTTGCAGAAAAGCCGTCACCGCCAAAAGACCTGGTGGACTACTTGCCCAGGCCGGCCTTTCGAAGTGCCTCGGCCATGGCCGTGTTGACGGGTTGGGATGCGGGGCTCGACCTGACACTCCCACCGGACGTGCCTGATCCCTGCTTCCCCTGCTGTTGGCGGTCCGGACGCCCGGAACGCTCGGTCTTTCGGCTCCCAGAATCGCGCCGACCGGAACCTGAATCACGCCGGCCTGAACTCGCGCCGCCGCCGGCGGGTTCGTCGTCAAGCCTCAACGTGAGCGAAATCCGCTTCCGCTCCGGATCCGCCTCCAGTACCTTCACCCGGACTACCTGGCCGGACTTCACCACCTCGCGCGGATCGGACACAAAGCGGTTGGACAGGGCGGAAACGTGGACCAAGCCGTCCTGGTGGACTCCAACATCCACGAACGCCCCAAATGCCGCAACGTTGGTTACCGTTCCTTCGAGAATCATGCCCGGCACCAGGTCCGAGATCTTCTCAACGCCTTCGGAGAACGTGGCGGCGGCAAAGGCGGGCCGGGGGTCACGGCCAGGCTTGTCCAGTTCAGCGAGGATGTCCTTGACGGTGGGCAGGCCGAACGTGCCGTCGACGAACTTCTGCGGGTCCAGGGACGAGGCTGGGGCGGAACCGGCGGCAACGAGGATCTTCCTCGCCACGGCGTAGGACTCCGGGTGCACGCTTGAGGCGTCCAGCGGCTCGGCTCCGCCGGTGATCCTCAGGAATCCCGCGCACTGTTCGAACGCCTTGGCGCCCAACCGCGGCACTTTCTTGAGGTCGGTCCGCTTGCTGAAGGGTCCGTGCTCGTTCCGGTAGGCCACGATGTTTTCGCTCAACAGGGGCCCGACGCCGGCAACCCGGCTCAGCAGCGCAGGCGAGGCAGTGTTGACGTCAACACCCACGGCGTTCACGCAGTCCTCCACCACGGCGTCCAGGCTCCGGTCCAGTTTCGACGCGGTCACATCATGCTGGTACTGGCCTACACCAATGGACTTGGGATCGATCTTCACGAGTTCGGCGAGCGGATCCTGCAGGCGGCGGGCAATGGACACGGCCCCGCGAAGCGAAACATCCATTCCCGGCAGTTCAGCGGCGGCGAGCGCGGAGGCGGAGTAGACGGACGCGCCGGCCTCGGACACCACGATTTTCTGGGGTTTCCGGTCCACCTCCGGAAGCAGCTTGATCAGTTCGGCAGCCAGTTTGTCCGTTTCGCGTGAGGCGGTCCCGTTGCCGATGGCCACAAGTTCGACGGCGTGCTGGCGCGCCAAACGCGCCAAGGTGGCCAGGGCTTCGTCCCATTTCCGGGCCGGGGCGTGCGGGTAGACCGTATCGGTGGCCACCACCTTCCCGGTGCCGTCAACCACGGCAACTTTCACCCCGGTCCGCAGTCCCGGGTCGAGGCCCAGCGTGGCACGGTTTCCGGCTGGGGCGGCCAGCAGGACGTCCCTGAGGTTGGCGGCGAACACCCGGACCGCTTCGTCCTCCGCTGCGGCGAACAACCGGGCGCGGAGGTCGGACGTGAGGCGGGCCAGCACGCGTGAACGCCAGGCCACCTGGGCTGTCTGCATCAGCCATGCGTCGGCGGGACGGCCACGGTCGGCGACCCCGAGGAACCTGGCAACTGCGGACTCGTAGCGGGCGCGGGCGGCGGTGAGGGCGGCGTCGTCCGATGGGTCGGCTTCGGCGAGGTCCAGCTCAAGGACGCCGTCCTTCTCCCCGCGGAACAACGCGAGCACACGGTGGGACGGCATCCGGTCCGGCGCCTGCGCGAACTCGAAGTAATCGGCGAACTTCTGGCCTTCGGCTTCCTTGCCCTTTTTGACGCGGGAGACCATCCGGCCCTGCGTCCACATCCTGTCCCGCAGGTTTGCGGCGAGGTCAGGGTCCTGCGCCACGCGCTCCACAAGGATGGCCCGGGCCCCGGCGAGCGCGGCGGCGGGGTCACCGATGGCGTGGTCACTGTTGAGGTACTTCCGGGCTTCGTGTTCGGGGTCCAGGTCCGGCCGCTTCAGCAGCGCATCGGCGAGCGGCTCCAGCCCGGCCTCCCGGGCGATCTGGGCCTTGGTCCGGCGCTTGGACTTGAACGGGAGGTAGATGTCTTCGAGCCGCGACTTGGTGTCCGCGGCCAGGATCGCCTTGCGCAGTTCGGGCGTCAGCTGGCCCTGCGCCTCAATTGCTTCGAGGACTGCACCGCGGCGGTCTGCCAGTTCGCGGAGGTAGCGCAGGCGTTCGTCGAGGTCACGGAGCTGCGTGTCGTCCAGCGTGCCGGTGGCTTCCTTGCGGTACCGGGCGATGAACGGAACCGTTGCCCCGCCGTCGAGCAATCCAACCGCGGCCTTTACCTGCCAGGCCTTGACCCCCAGTTCGTCAGCGATCTGGGCGAAGATCGCGTCGTCCTCCGATGCGCGGGAGGGGGCGGAGACGGCGGAAGGTGCAGGCAGTTGAGTCACCAGAACATCTTGCCTTACCGCGCTGCCGGGCTCCACCAGGCGCCATGCGGATGGGGATTCAGCAGGGCCCGGGAGGGTATTCCGCTGGGCCCGGCAAAGTGCTGTAGTGGACATGCCGTTACTGGCGCCCATGCTCGAGGAAGAGGCCATCATGCGGGAACTGCTTGTGGTGTTTCAGGAGGGGTTCGACGAGGCTAACGTCACCGTGACCGTCAACGGCAAGGAAGTGCGCCGGGACCTGGGAATCTCGACCAATCCGCTGCTCGGCATCGCATCCGAGGTGTCCGTGGAGTTGCCGGCAAAGGGCGCACAGGTGGGAGTTGAGGTCACGAATCGGGGGTTGAAAGCCATTACCAAGGTCAGTGGGAAACCCAAGAGCGTGCTGGTTTCGATCGAGGATGGGCGCCTGCTGATGAAGGAAGGCACAGGCCGCGAGGCCGTTCTGTAGCTAACGTCCAGGTGGGAAAACTGGCTCTGGTAAGAGTCCATTCGTTGGAGTAGCATCTGATCACCGCCGGCTTCCAGTGGAGTCCGGCGGGCCACACAAGTCTTCAGCCGGGGGTCGTCGGATGGCCTCCGGCGCCGCTGTCCGGGACCAGCACCCCTGACACCCAACGACGGCGGCACCCATGATGGGTGCCGCCGTCGTTGTTTTATCCGGGTCGGCGGGTGGGCCGCCGCTCAGCCCTGGTACAGCGGGTAATCCGTGTAACCGGTGGCGCCCTCCGCGTAGAACGTGGATGCGTCGGGCTCGTTGAGCGGAAGGCTTTCCTTCCAGCGCCGTGCAAGGTCCGGGTTGGCGATGGCGGGACGTCCCACCACAACGGCGTCTGCGTGGCCTTCCGCCACCAGGTTCACGGCTTCTTCGCGCGTGGTGATCACGCCGAAGCCGGTGTTCACCAGGAAAGTGCCGCCGAAGCGTGCACGAAGGTCCTGGACAAGTTCGCCGGTGGGCTCGTGGTGCAGGATGCTCAGGTATGCCAGGTTGAGCGGCGCGATGCTGTCCACGAGGACCTCGTAGGTGGCACGAACGTCCGCTGCGTCCGTCTCGGCGATGCCCTGCACGTTGTGCTCAGGGGAAATGCGCACGCCCACGCGGTTCGCGCCAAGGGCTGCCACGACGGCGTTGATGGTTTCGATGACGAATCGGGCGCGGTTTTCCGGTGATCCGCCGTAGCTGTCCGTCCGGACGTTGGAGTTTGGCGCCAGGAACTCGTGCAGGAGGTAGCCGTTGGCCGCGTGCAGTTCCACGCCGTCGAACCCTGCCTCGATGGCGTTCAGCGAGGCGTTGACGAATTCCTGGATGACCATGGGGAGTTCGTCGGTGGTGAGGGCGTGCGGCACCGGGTACGGCTTCTTGCCGGCAGGAGTCCGGACGTCGCCGTCAATGGCTACGGCGCTGGGAGCCACGATGGGCAGCCCACCGGTGATGTCGGAGTGGGAAACGCGGCCGCCATGCATGATCTGGGCGAACATGCGCCCGCCTTCGGCGTGGACGGCGTCGGTAACCGTCTTCCAACCTGCAACCTGTTCTTCGGTGACGATACCGGGCTGGCCCGGGTAGGCCTGGCCGGCCGGGGTGGGGTACGTGCCCTCACTGACGATCAGGCCCAGGGAGGCGCGCTGGCGGTAGTGCTCGGCCAGGAGCGGCCCGGGGATGCCTTTCTCACCCGCACGGAGGCGGGTCAGGGGTGCCATCACCAGGCGGTTGGGAAGTTCAAGTTCGCCGAGGGTGAGTGGGGAAAACAGCATGCGCAGTTCCTTTCGAAGGCTTAAGACGTACTGTCTTTGCCAACTGTGGGGCGCGTGCAACTATTCCGGACTTGCGCCGGTGCGACGGGGATCACAGGTTTTTCGGTCCCCGCGCTATCCCCCAACGCCCGGGCAGCCCTGTCCCTGCGGATTGGCATTGCAGTCGTCGGCGTAGTTGCGCGTTATCGAACGCCACACACTGATGGTTTGCGGTGGCGCGTTGAACTGGCCTTGGCCGGGGATCGGCAGCGGCGGCCCGGAGTTCACCGAGTACGTGCCCTGGAACGAGGTGGTCAGGACAACCTGGAAATCGCCCGTGGAGGCATACGCGTGGCTGGTGCGGGTCTTCTCGCCCCACCGGTCCTGCGGCAACGGGCCACCCATGGAAGGCTGCGGGCCGAAGACTGTTCCGTCTCCGTAGTTCCACGTGTACTGCACGGGCGTGGCTACCACGTGGACTTTCTGGCCGAACATGGTGATGTCGAACTGCTGTTCAGCCGCTTCCGCGTAGAAATTCGTCTCGGCGCCCCGGAGGGTGTTGGGGCTGGGCTGGGCCACGACCGCCCCGGCGCTGACCGGGAGGTTCTGGAACTGCCGCTGGATATCCGCGGCGATCCTGGGCAGGAGGTCCTCGGGCTTCGGGTCGTAAAGGCAAGTGGGGCCAGAGTGATGCGCCCAAACAGCCCCCGGCACACCCCGGGGCCGCGACAGCCACATGACCGGGATGCCCTTGGCGCCGTCTTCCCGGTCTTTGCAGTCGAGCTGACGGGCGAGGCAGGGCGTATCGAAGTCGCCTCCGCCGAGATGGCACTGAAGTTCGTACTTGTACTCGTTGGGGTCGGTACTCACGGTGCCGGGTGCAGGCGGAGACATGTGACCGGTGACCGGATCCCTCGTCCACGTGTCGAGATCAATTCCCACTTCACCGAAATCAGCTTCAAGTCCGTCGTCCGCGACTGCAGGAACTGTTGGCACCCCGATGAGAACCAAGGACAGAAGAAGCAGAGTGAAAACGCTTTGCCATCTTGGACCAGGCATCAGCGTATCGGGTGCAGGTCGTTGACGCGCCAAGCGCCATTTACGAAGTCCGCCAGTAGGACATTACCCGTGTTTGAACCATTACTTGCGGCTCTGAATTCTCTACCGCCGGGCTCGTAGTAGCTAACTGGAGTCTGCAGAACCTGCAAAACGACCTGAAAGTTGCCGTCGTCGGATTTCTCAAATGACGTGGTGCTGGCCGGCGTAGTGATCTTTCCACCGGCCAGCCAGCGATCCCCTTGATAGTTAGTGCTCAAGGAAGTCGCCAGCTTCGAGCAGTACTCACAGTTAGCCGAAGTTACAGCCTGCAGGCCTGCAACGTCACCCGTTTGGTAGGCATAGTTCAGCAGCTCAAACCAATACCGCGTAAACGCCTCGAGCCCTTCCTTCGTCTCCGTCTTAGCCACCTCGGGCAGCACAGGCACCGGGACGTTCTGGGCGGGTCCGGAGGCGTCGGCGGGCTTGTAGGCGGCACTCGGCGTTGGGGTGGGAGTGGCGGTGGCGGTGGCGCTGGCAGTGGGTGTCTCCGCCGCCACTTGGGACGAAGTGCCGCCTGGCCCCGGCGACCCTCCGGAGTTGCAGCCGGACAAAGCGAGCGCCAAACCAACAACAAGGGCTGCTGCTCCCGACGGCACAGCGCGGGACGTAAAGGAGTTCTGTGATGTCATGGGCCGCTATTCCCCCAGTAGTTTCAAGACGGCTTGCTCCGAACAGTGCCTTAAGGGTAGCCCACGTCACAATTCCCCGATCAGACTTATCCACAGGTACCGCCCACCGTTTTACCACCGGGTCCGTCCAGCAAAAAGTCATAAAGGGAGCCGGTGCATAAAGTGCACCGGCTCCCCCGTCGATAAAGAATGAAGAAAACAAAACCCTACTTCTGTGCGGGCAGGACCAACTCCCCCGTCTTGTCCGTGGACAAGGCGAGGGACGAAACATACTGCGGACCGCCGTCGGACGCGTCCTGCGCGGACCGCACCATGTCCGGGCGTTCGAACTCCAACCCCGTCACGTGGCAAAGGAGCTTGGCGTCGCTGGGGTTCCCGTCGGCGTCGAACATGGGCAGGTCGATCCCGTCGTCGAATCGCCGGAGATAGAAGCGGCCACGGGTCACCGCCGCCAGCACCGGTGGAAGGACCAGCGCCAGGCCCACCGCAAAGATGGGCGAGTATGGCTGGATCGCGGCTCCAAATGCCCCGAAGAACACGGCAATCGAAACTCCGGCGGAGACCAGCATCGACACGAAGCCAACAGGGTTCACGGCGTACAGCATGCCGCGGCGGAACTCAGGCACCTTGGGGGAAATCTTGAGCAGGTACTTGTTGATGGCAATATCGGACGCCACGGTGACAACCCAGGCGATGGCGCAGTTGGCGTAGAACCCGAGGATGGTGTTGAGGAAGTCGAACATGTTCGCTTCCATCAGGACCAGCGCGATCAGCAGGTTCACCACCACGAACACCATCCGGCCCGGGTAGGTCTTGGTGATGCGCGTGAAGGAGTTGGTCCAGGCCAGCGAGCCGGAGTACGCGTTGGTGACGTTGATCTTGATCTGCGAGATGACCACCAAAACCACCGCAAGCGTCATCGCCAGCCACGCGGGCATCATCTCCTGGTACACGCCCAGGAACTGGTGAACGGGCTCATTGGCCGTGGCGGAGGCGGCAGGATCCAGCGTGGCGATCAGGTAGATGGCAATAAACAGGCCCACGATCTGCTTGATGGCCCCGAAGATCACCCAGCCCGGGCCGGCCAGGATCACTGCGCGCCACCAGGCGCTCCGGTTGGCCTCGGTGCGCGGCGGCATGAACCGGAGGTAGTCGATCTGCTCGGCAATCTGCGCCATCAAGGACAGGCACACGCCGGCGGCGAGCATCACGGACGCAAGGTTGGGGCCGCCGTCGCCGGTCGCTCCGGTGTAGGCGAAGAAGCTGTCGATGCTCTCCGGGTGCGAGACCAGCAGGTAACCCACAGGTACGACCATCAGGAGCAGCCACAGCGGGGTGGTCCACACCTGGAGCTTGGCCAGCGTGTTCATGCCGTAGATGACCAGCGGAATGATGATCACCGTGGACGCGGCGTATCCCAGCCACTGCGGAATGCCCAGCCCCAGCTCCAGCCCCTGCGCCATGATGGAGCCCTCCAGCGCAAAGAAGATGAAAGTGAACGTGGCAAAGATGACGTTGGTGACCACCGACCCGTAGTAGCCAAAGCCGGAGCCCCGGGTGATCAGGTCCAGGTCGATGTTGTAGCGCGCGGCGTAGTACGCCAAGGGAAAGCCGGTGGCGAAGATGACCACGGCCGCCACCAGGATCCCCAGGATCGCGTTGACCGTTCCGTAGGAGATGCCGATGTTCGCCCCGATCGAGAAGTCCGCCAGGTAGGCGATGCCGCCCAGAGCGCTGGTTGCCACCACGCCAGCACTCCACTTGCGGTAGGAGCGCGGCGCGAACCGCAGCGTGTAATCCTCGAGGCTTTCCTCGGTGGCGTTCAGCGCCGCGGTGTTGCCGGCCGTCGGGGTTGCCGGGGAATGTCCGACGACGGCGGCACCGGAGGGTGCCGCCGGTTCCAGTAATTGCGTTGTATCTGTGTCGTTGCCCATTAGGTGCGTCGCTTTCGTTTGCGTTTAGCCGTCACGGCCCTGCGTGCGACGCTATCCAGCGGGAAATACAGTCCGGTCACAGACCTGTTTCCGAACTGTTAAGCCTTGACCGTGCTGTCACAAAGCGGGGGAATAGGGGGCACAAAGCCTCTGGCGCATTTCTACTCCACGTAGAACAATGGCCGCATGATGTTTGAACACGCGGACGGCAATCCTGTCCTGGAACTCGATGATGAGCAGTCGTGGCGGCTTTTGGCGGCGACGCAGCACGGGAGGCTGGTGGTCTCCGTCGCAGGGGAACCGGACATCTTTCCGGTGAATTACGTGACCTCCAACCGGAAGCTCTACCTGCGCACGGCGCCTGGAAACAAACTGGCGCAACTCACCATCAACGCCAAGGTGCTGTTCGAAACGGACGGCATCCTGTCGCAGGAGGCCTGGTCCGTTGTCCTCCGGGGGACGGCAAGGGTCCTCAGCAACTCGGATGAGCTCGCTGCCATCGAAGAACTGGGCCTGAAGACCTGGGTCCCCACGCTCAAGGACTTTTATGTGGAGATCGATCCAACCTCCGTCAGCGGCCGGCACTTCGTGTTCGGCGAACAGCCGGAACGGGAGATCTAGGCCCTCCTAGACTGGAAGGATGCCGGACGATTCCAGCGCGGCCAAGCCCACTGCAGACAAACTCACTCCTGCGCAGCGCAGCTGGAACATGTCCCGGATCCGCGGGAAGAACACCAAACCCGAGCTGCTGGTGCGGCAGCTCCTGCACGCCAGGGGCTACCGGTACCGGCTGCACGGCCGGTCCGGCAGCACCAAACTGCCAGGCAATCCTGACCTCGTCTTCGCCGCCCGGCACAAGGTGATCTTCGTCAATGGCTGCTTCTGGCATTTCCACGACTGCAGGGTGGGTCTGCACGCTCCAAAAGCCAACGCCGAGTTCTGGGCAGCAAAGCGGACCCGGACCCGGGAGCGCGACGCCGGCCAGCGTCGGCAGCTGCAAGACGCCGGCTGGGACGTGCTGACGGTCTGGGAGTGCGAACTGAAGGACCGATCGGCCCTCGAAGCCCAGTTGGTGCATTTCCTCGAAGCCGGCGCCTGAGGGTCCATAAACAGCCAATCTTGAGGAAATCTTTCGCTGCTCCCACCACCGACCTTGATCCTGGCCCGGCAGGATAAACGGGTTGCCGGCGACCAGGCAGCCGCCACTGACCGTTTCGGAGCAGCTATCCTATCCCCTAGCTTCTCCGTGCCAACAGGGCGGACTTGAACGCCGACGCCGACGAGTCACTGCTGTTGATGCGCCAGTCTGTTTCCTTTTGCATGTGGAACCAGACGAAGCCCATCACGTCCGGCTGGGCGGCAAGGTAGGACACCAGGTCCGTGTTCCAGGTCGCTTTGGAACCGCCCAGTTCGCTGGACGCCGTTTCCGCTATCAGCACGGGTTTCCCGGGGGCCAGGGTGCGGAGCTGGGAGATGCCGGGGCCGAGGAGGTCCACGGGGGAAACCCAGCTGCTCCAGGTTTGCGAGGTGCCCCAGTTGTAGCCGTCCAGGGCCACGATGTCCGCGTAGCCCGGGCCCGGGTACAGGCCTGCCAGGTCAGTGGAGCCCCAGTAAGGCACGTTCGGCGACCAAACCCACTGGACGTTGGTGGCACCCGTGGCGGCAACGACGTCGTGCACGTGCCGCCAGGCAGCGACGTAATCTCCGGCCTGGTTGCCGTTGACGCCTTCGGCCCAGGGATACCAGTTGCCGTTCATCTCGTGGGCAAAACGCAGCATGACCGGCTTGCCCCAGGCCGCGAGGGACTGGCCCCACTGGCTGACGTAACCGTCGAAATCCCCGGCAGTAATCCTGGCCAACGAATACGCCGGCTGGTCTACGCCGCCTCCCCACGCCCAGGGCTCCCAGGTGACCAGGGGCGTCGCTCCGCGGGAGCGGACAGCGTCCAGCTCAGTGATGGGCGGGGACTGCAGGAAATCCTTGTAACTCATCACGATGGAAGGGATTTCCCCCGACACTGTGGCCACCTCGTCCAGTTCCGAACTTGCCAGGGGTCCCCCCGGCGTTGCCGCTCCAAAGCGCAAGGCGGCGGAACTGATGGCCGGCGCCGTTGCGGGTGCCGGAGCCGGCGCCGCCTGGACCACGAATGTGGCGGATGCCTTGATGGACGACGTCTTGGCGGTGATGGTGAGGTTCCCGGTGGACGCCGACGGAATGGTGATGCCTGTGCTGAATGCACCCGTCGATGTTGTTTGGAACGCGAACGTGGAGGAACCGACGATCACGGTGCCTGTGGTGGAGGCCTTGAACCCGGTTCCGGTGACGGTCACGGCGGAACCGGCCGGTCCGGAGGTGGGATTGAGCGAAACTTGCGGTGAGGTGGCTGCTGCGCTGGCCGGCTGGATGACGGACACCGCCAGTCCAACCCCGATTATGAGCGCGACAAATAAGGACCTGAGTATTCGGAACACGGCAATCTATCCCCAGATTGAAAGGCGGCCTCGGCCGCCGGTGGCGTCAGTGCAGAAAGCACTGGCCTTGATCTTATGGGCAGAAATCCGCACTCCCATCAAGAAAACCACAATTCTTGCCGAGTCTTCTGCTAGGTCATGGGAACAGTCCTAACCTGAAAAAGAGCAAGCGTTCCGGCCTCACCGCCCAGTTTCCCGAGTCACAAAGCCAGCAGAAAGGAGTGTCATGAGCACATCAGATGATGCCCCCAGGCCGCTGGTAGACCAGTCCGTCCTGGACCGGCTGCGGGACGAACTCGAGGAGGAGGAAGGCTACAGCCGCGTCTTCGTGGGGAACTTCATCGAGTACCTGCCGCAGCGGCTGGGCCGGTTGCGGCTGGCCCTGACCACGGGGGACCTGGAGGGCTCCATGGACGCGGTCCTGAGCCTGAAGACGTCAAGCCAGATGGTGGGAGCCGAGCGCCTGGCCGCACTGGCCTTGGAGCTGGAGAACGAGATCCGGGCCGAGGCCCGCCACGCTGACATGGCGGTGGCGCTGCCCAGGCTGGCCGCCACCTACCTGCGGCCCATCACCCAGTGCAGCAGGCAGACCATGCACCGGCTGCAGGCTCAGTGCTGCCCCGGGGCCAAACGGTAGCCCACCCCGCGAACGGTTTGCAGCCACCGTGGCTGCTGCGGTGAGTCCCCCAGCTTTTTGCGCAGGTTCCCCATGTGGACCTCCACGGAACGTTCGTCTGCCTCGCTGATGTAGCTGCCGACGTCGTAATCCTCGTCGCGGAGCCGCCGCACCAGGTCGGACTTGGTCCTGACCGTCCGTCCTGCTTCCAGGAGCGCGTAAAGGAGTTCGAACTCGGTACGGGTCAGGTTCATCTCCTTGCCGTCAACGGTGACGGTGCGGGAGGCGTAGCTGAGCTCCAGGCCGTTGTGGCTGAAGTTTCCGCGCTCCGGATGGGCCGCGCTGTCCGCGGAGGCATCCACCGAAACTTCGTGCGGATCAGGAACGGACCGCGGCCGGCGCATCATGGCCGCAACCCGCGCGCGGAGCTCCCGCGGGCGGAACGGCTTGGTGAGGTAGTCATCGGCCCCGGATTCGAGCCCGATCAGGGTGTCCAGCTCCTCGGTGCGCGCCGTCAGCATCACGATGTACGCATCCGAAAACTCGCGGATCTGCCGGGAGACCTCAAAGCCGTCGATGTCCGGCAACCCCAGGTCCAGCGTAATGACATCGGGATTAAGGCTCTTGGCCATCAGGACGCCCTCGGCGCCGCCGCTGGCGACGGTTACCTCAAATCCAGCCTGGGTCAGCACAGTGCGAACCAGTTCCCGAATGTCGTGGTCATCTTCGATGACCAGACCCACACGTGCCTCACTCATAGAGCCCCCTCAGTGCCAACGTCTGAAGTATAGCTGGCTGCGGATATCCTGCTGGTATGGTCCCGCACACCCCCACATCCGCGTCCTCCGCGCCATGAGCGACCCCACCGCCTGGTCCTCGGGACGGCTGCGGTTTTTCAAACGGCCCTTCCATGAATACCGGCTGACGGACCGGGTGGCGATGAGCCAGATGCCGCTGTTCGTGACCACCATTTTGACGGCCGTGCTGGTGTGGGCATTCTTCCCGGCCACAATGAACAACCCATTGTTCGTCGCGTTCCTCGTTTCGCAGCTGGCCATCATGGCACTCTGCTACGTCATTCCCTGGGGGCGGCTGCCCTACACCAGTTTCCTGGCGATCCCGCTGCTGGACTTCATCTCCATCGCGGCGGGCAGGGAAGGCGGCCAGGAAAGCCTGACGGGAATCAGCCTGCTGGCCGTGTTCCCCGTCATTTGGCTCTGCGCGTCCGGGTACTACCCGAGGGCCGCGCTGTGGTTCTCTTTCCTTGGCCCGCTGGCCATCATTTGGGTGCCGTTGCTCCTGAAGGAAACTTCCACGCCGCAGGACTTCGCCCGTTCGCTGCTGCTGCCCGTCATGATGCTGGGCATCGGCGTGTCCGTGAGCGTCCTGACGTTGAGCATGATGCGCCAGCAGGAACAGCTGGAAGAAAAGGACGAGCAGCTGCGCGCCAGCCTGCGGACCAGCAAGCGCCAGGAATCGCTGCTGAACACTGTGCTGGATACCGTGCATCTGGGCGTCCTGGCGGTTGATGCCGACGGCCATGACATCCTGATGAACCGGAAGCAGCGGGCCAACCATGAACTGGCCCGGCCAAAGAACATTGCGGACCCCAACGAATCGCAGCTGTTGGTCTACGGCCCGGACCGGAAAACCCTGATCCCCGTCCAGGAGCGTCCGGTGCGCCGCGCCGTCCTGGGGGAAACCTTCACTGATTACCTGGTCTGGCTGGGCGACGGGAAGGACCAGCGGGCACTCGTGACCACGGCACGGGCCATGAAGGACTCCGACGGCAACTTCACCGGCTCGGTGATCGTCTTCAGCGACGTCACCGATCTGGTGAACGCACTCACCGCCAAGGACGACTTCGTCTCCAGCGTCTCCCACGAATTCCGGACCCCGCTGACGTCGATCCTGGGCTACGTTGAGATCCTGCTGGCCGATGATCCGGACGAGCCCGAGCGGGAGATGCTGGAGATCATCCGCCGGAATTCCGAGCGCCTCCTGACCTTGGTGTCAGACCTGCTGGCCAGCCGGAACGGCCAGCTGATCGTCTCACCGGATGCCGTGGATGTTGCCGAGCTGGTGCGCGGCAGCGTGTCCTCGGCGTTGCCACGTGCAGCCGCCGCCGGGGTGGAACTCCGGGCGGAAACCCCGGAACGGCTGGAGGCCCACGTGGACAGCGCCAGGATCTCCCAGGTCCTGGACAACCTGGTGTCCAACGCCATCAAATACTCCCCTGACGGCGGCGAGGTAGTGGTGTCGCTGGCGCGGGAAAACGGCCATTTGGCCTGCCGGGTCAAGGACACGGGGATGGGCATGAGCCCGGAGGACGCCTCCGAGGTGTTCGCCAAGTTCTTCCGGACCAGCAACGTCCGGCGCACCGCCATCCCGGGCGTCGGCCTGGGCCTGCCCATCAGCAAGGCGATCGTGGAAGCCCACGGCGGGACCATCGACGTCGAGAGCACGCTGGGCGAGGGAACGACGTTTACGTTCCGGGTTCCGGTGCAGCGGTCCTGAGCACCTCGCCCCAGGATTGGGAGGCGAGGTCCCGGATGGATGCCAGGATGGCCGAAGGCGGCTGGCTGAGGTCCAGCGGGAACTCCACGATGTCGATGTCGGTGTTCAGGATGCGGCGGAGCTTCATCTCGCCTTTGCCCGCGTAGACCAGCCACGCGGTGGGCACAGCCAGTGCCGTGCAGTGGGCCAGCATCTGGTAGTGGTCGGCCGTCAGCGACGCGCCGGCGTCCGACGCCGCCCGGTACTTGGCGTTGTAGGCCACCACCGGGCGTCCGCCGAGCATGTGGACGGCATCCGGGCGCACGGACAGCCGGTCGGAATCGCGCACCGCCTCGCTGAGGAGGGCGTTGTACCGCAGCCGCAGTTCCCCCGGATATGACGCCATCGCACTGCGCAGTGCCGTTCCCACGAAGTCTTCGAAAACCTGCGCCATGTCCACCACGAACGACGCTGTCAGCTGCCTGCCCTCCCCCGCTTCGGCGGATGCGTTGCGCAGGATCAGCTCCGCCAGCCGCAGCACTGCGTGGTAGCGCAGGTTCATCCTGGTGGGCGTCCACGGCGGCACCGGGGCGCCCGCTGGAAGGCGGGTGACGGCGTCGAGCTTTCCCTTCAGCCGGCGGAGCCGCCCCAGCACCTCGGGCCGGACTCCGGGCACCTGCCCCATCCGTTCCAGGGCGGCGCGCAGGATTCGGTTCTCGGCGATGTCCTCGGTAAATTCGTCGTAGGAGACCTCCAGCGGGACCAGCATGCCGGGGCGGCGGGAGATCTGGTCCGAAATCCGGATCCGGCCCTTGACCGTGCGCAGGGATTCGTCCACGGTGAGGTAGCCCTGCAGGACCCCGCGGCCCAGGGCGCGTTCGGCCAGCTGCGCCAGGGACTCCGCGAGCGCGCTCCACAGCTCCCGGTCCTCGTCCGCCGCCACCAGCTCCGGGCGGAACCCCTGCTCCCCCGCGTAGCTGAGCAAAAACAGGAGCCGGCTGAGCCCCAGCCGGTCCTTGGGCCGGACGTCCAGCTGGAGCGTGGGGGTGCGCACCGAGCCCACCCTGCCCACCGGCTCGATCCGGTACAGCCCCATGCCCATGGGCGAGGCCTTGGCCAACCCGCTGGAATTCAGGAAGGAAGCAGTGGGCGCATCCAGCCGTTCCACCAGCCCGCGGGACAGCTCGTCCAGGACAAGGTGCCGCACGGACGCCCTGGGGTCAGCGCGCTGCAACGCGTCCCAGCAGCTGGTCCAGCCCGAACCGCTCCTCCAGCTGCGCCCGCGTCAGCTGGCCGTGATAGTGCTCCTCCAGCAGCGGCATGAGCTCGTACTTCCAGATCCGGCGCAGACCGGCAGGGGTTTGGGCTGCGGGCTTCATGAAGTAGGACGGGCCGATCATCAGGTCCCGGTCCCACTCGTCAATGGCCCCGTTGAGCGCGTCCAGCAGCAGCGCCGGGGTGGTATCCAGCTGCCTGGCCTGCAGGAACCGGAGCAGGGAGCCCTTGACCGGCTCGGTCTGCGGGTGCAGCTCGATGAAGGAGAAGCGCCGGCGGATGGCCGCGTCCATCATGGCGATGGACCGGTCAGCGGTGTTCATGGTGCCGATGATGTAGAGGTTGTCCGGCAGCGTGAACGGCTCGTTGGGGCTGTACTGCAGGTAGATCCGGTCATCGCGGTACTCCAGCAGGAAATACAGCTCACCGAACACCTTGGCCAGGTTGGCGCGGTTCATCTCATCGATGATCAGGAAGTACGGCTTCTTCTCATTCCCTGGCTTCGCAGCTTCCTCCGCCAGCCGGCGCAGCGGACCGGCCACCAGCTTGAAGGACACCTGGCCTTCATCGGTCTTGTCCGGCCGGTAGCCCTCGAAGAAGTCCTCGTAGGCGTAGGACGGGTGGAACTGGACCAGCTTGACGCGTTCGTCCGTGGTGTCGTCCGCCAGTTCCGCGGCGAGGTGCTTGGCCAGGTAGGTCTTGCCCGTGCCGGGAGGGCCGTAGAGGACCAGCTGGCGGTTTTCCTCCAGCAGGTCGGCGATCTCCTGGAGGGGATCCAGCTCCATGTGCAGCGAGGCTGCGAATTCCTGCGTCAGCGGGCGGAAGCCCTCCTGGACAGGGGGGACGACGGCGGCGCCGTCAGTATCGCCGTCGGGCTCGGTTTCCGCCTCGGCCGGCAGCAGCGCCTGCAGCGCCTGGACCACGCGGGTCACGTCCACCACGATGCCGGGGGTGGCGAGCTGGCGCTGGACATGCCGGGGAAGGCTGGTGGCGGTATGGCCGTCGTCGAACCAGCGCACCTTGCGGCGCAGGCGCCGGTTGTCGTCGTTGTACTCGGGCTCGCCCAGCACGCCGCCCAGCCGTACGGTTCCGGCGTGCTGGTACAGCACCAGGTCCCCGGGCTTCATGACGGTCAGGAAGGCGAAGACCGCGGTCTTGGTGTCCTCGCGTTCCACGTAGCCAAGGTGCTTGTAGTCCTCGTCCACGGCGTGCTGCACCAGGCCGGCGGTGACGCCGGGGTCCAGCGTGCGGAGATGCTCGACGTCGAGGGTCACCTTTTCTTCGCCGTGCCAGGCGGTGAGCAGCTCGGCGTGGTCGCTGTGCGTCCGGAGCAGCCAGGCGCGCCGGCCGGGGTCGCCCACCTTGCGCCACTGGCTGACCAGCTGGCGGGAGTACCAGTCGATCCGCTGGCCGGCCTGCTCGTCCAGGTGCAGCCGGATGCGGTGGATGTCCGCGGTGATGTCCTCTTCCCCGTCGCCTTTCGCCCCTCCCACCAGGGAAGCGAAGGCGTCGCGGATTTCCTGCCGCTCCACGTCCGCCACCACGGGCTCGAAGTAGCTGGGCCACGCCAGGAATTCGATACTCCGGCGGATGGCGGGCTGGTCGTCGGGGGTGGATGCGGCGAGGCGGTGGAACTGCAGGGGGTCTTTGATGGCCGCCTGCACCACAGCAGCCGGCCGCTGGGCAACATTCCGCACGAACCGGCACAGCCACTTCAGGTGGTCCCAGATGGTCCAGTTGAATTCGGCGGTCCGGTCCCGGATCACGCCGTGGTCGGTCATCCCCGCGTACAGTTCCTCGGGAAGTTCCAGCGGCGGCTCCAGCCAGCCGGCGGCTTCGGCCACGCGGGCGCGCTTGACCTTGAGGGACTTCACTTCGTGGGCCAGCGGGAGGGACTGCAGGAAGAGCAGCTCCACGGCCAGCTGTTTTGCTCCCCGGGTGGCACCCTCCAGGTTTTCGCGGAGGTTCGTCATCATCGGGGCCTTGGGGTCGGCGATGCCGCGATCCAGCCGGTCGAGCAGTTCCGCGGCCGCCGGAACGGACCACGTCCTGGTGCGGCCGTCCAGGGGCGAGGCCTTGCCCTGGAGGCCGGGACCCAACACAAACCACGCCGCGTCCTCGATCTCCTGGGAGATGCCGAGGGCGCGGGTCATGGCAACAGTGGCAGTGGGGGTCATGCCCTCAAATTTACAGGGTCAAGCTGGGCGGCCGCTCCACGTTGCCCGGCCGCCCTCCTGCCAGGCAGGGCTAGTTGCCGGTGGCGGAGTGCTTCCGGCCGAAGATGAAGTACCCCATGGGCCCGATGAAATTAACAAAGGACGCCGCCCGCCATGCAGCCTTGGGCCCGTTGATGAGTTCTGCCGGGCGCCGGGAGATGTCCCGCTGGGCGGCAACCAGCAGGGAAACCTGAACCAGGCCCGTCACAATGGTGCCCATCTTGGCACCCGGTGACATTTCCTTCCAGGTCTTCTTCTTTCGGGCGGTGCGGTTCTTGTTGCTGGCCATGAGCGCTTCCTTTCGGTGTACAACGTGGTTCCAGTCCAGTGGGTCCGGTGCAGGCTGTCCAGAGTCTTAGTGCCTGTAGGGGGCCATCCGGTCTTTCTGTTCCTGGCTGAGCCTTTGCACCCGGCCCGTGGCTTCATCCACGAACGCCAGATGACTGCTCGCCTTCACGCAGTCCTCACGGGTAACGGGGTCCTGGAGCAGGTAGTGGATGTCGAAACTGGCGCCCTTGACGGCACCGATCCATACCTGGACCACAGCAGGAACGTTGCGGTATTCAAGTGTCCGGACGTAACGGATCTTGTGGTCCACCACCAGGGCAAGGGTCCCGGCCGGGACCTCATTGAACAGCGACACCGGGGGCTCAATACCCTGAAGGCCCGCACCCCGCGGCGGTCCGAAAGCTGCGATCCGGGCCTCCTCCAGCATCCGAACGATCTGGACGTTGTTGATGTGGCCATAGGCGTCCATGTCGCCCCAGCGCATCGGCACCAGCACCTCGATCCGCTGGCCGCCGTGCGCGCTCAGCTGCGCACCGCCGTCGAATCGTCAACCGGGAGGTCTCCGGCGTCCGCACCGGCAAACTGCGACATGTAGAGGCGGTGGTAGGCCCCGCCTGCAGCGAGCAGCACCTGATGGTTGCCCTGTTCCACGATTCGTCCGTTCTCCATAACCAGGATCGTATCGGCATCGCGGATGGTGGAGAGACGGTGCGCGATGACGAAGCTGGTCCGGTCGGAGCGCAGCGCGGCCATGGCCTTCTGCACCAGGAGCTCGGTGCGGGTGTCCACGGAACTGGTGGCCTCGTCCAGGATCAGCAGCGACGGGTTGGCCACAAATGCGCGGGCAATGGTGATCAGCTGTTTCTCACCGGCACTGACGTTGTTGCCCTCTTCGTCGATCACGGTGTTGTATCCCTCGGGGAGCGCCCGGACAAACCGGTCCACGAAGGTGGCCTTGGCGGCTGCCATGACCTGCTCCTCTGTGGCGTCGAGGTTGCCGTAGCGGATGTTGTCGTAGATGGACCCGCCGAACAGCCAGGCGTCCTGCAGCACCATGCCCACTTTGGAGCGCAGTTCGGAGCGGCTGAGGTGGGTGACGTCCACACCGTCCAGCATGATGGATCCCGAGTTGAGCTCGTAAAAGCGCATCACCAGGTTCACCAGGGTGGTCTTGCCGGCTCCCGTGGGCCCGACGATGGCCACGGTGTTGCCAGGCTCCGCCGTGAAGGACAGGTTCTCGATGAGTGGCTTATCCGCGGTGTAGCTGAAGGTGACGCCCCTGAAGTCCACATGCCCGTCGGTTTTGGCCGGCAGGTGTTCAGTGGCGGTTTCGGCATCCTGTTCGTCGGCGTCCAGGAATTCGAAAACGCGTTCCGAGGACGCCACGCCGGACTGGAGCATGTTGGCCATTCCGGCCATCTGGCCCAGCGGCTGGGTGAACTCGCGGGAGTACTGGATGAACGCGGTGGCATCACCCAGGGACATGGCGCCGGAGGCCACCCGGAGTCCGCCCACCACAGCAATGCCCACGTAGCTGAGGTAGGACACGAACTGCATGACGGGGAAGATGATCCCGGAAACGAACTGCGCCCCGAAGCTTGCCTTGTACAGGGCCTCGTTCCGTTCCTCGAACCGGGCCAGCATGTCAGCGTCCCGGCCGAAGACGCGGACCAGGTCGTGGCCGGAGAAGGATTCCTCGATCTGGCCGTTCAGCGACCCGGTGTTCTTCCACTGGGCGGCGAAGAGCTTCTGGCTCCGGGCCCCGATCAGCCCGGCCGCCACCCCTGACAGCGGGAGCGCGACCAGGGCGATCAGCGCCAGTTGCCAGGAGACGATGAACATCATGATCACGATGCCCACCACGGTCAGCACGGAGTTCACCAGCTGCGCGAACGCCTGCTGGAGCGCCTGTTGGATATTGTCGACGTCGTTGGTCACGCGGGACAGCACGTCGCCGCGCTGCCGGGTGTCGAAGTAGTTCAGCGGCAGCCGGTTCAGCTTGCTTTCGGTATCGTCGCGGAGCCGCCGGATCACTTTCATGACGATGCGGTTCAGCACGTACCCCTGCAGCCACATGAAGATGTTGGCCACGAAGTACATGAGCAGGACGATGGCGATGAGCATGCTGAGCTTGCTGAAGTTGATGCCGGTGCCCGGTACCAGTTCCATCCTGGAAACCATGTCCGCGAAGTTGTCCTGGCCCTGCTGGCGCAGGCCTGCCACGAACTGCTCCTTGCTGGCGCCGGCGGGCAGCTGCCGGCCGACTACCCCGGCGAAGATGACGTCCATGGCCTGGCCCAAAATCTTGGGAGCTATGACGTTCAGGACCACGGAAATGACCACCAGGCCCACCACCGCGCAGATGCCCATGGCCTCGGGCTTCAGGAGGCCCATGAGGCGTTTCGCGGAAGGCCAGAAGTGCTGGGCTTTCTTGGCGGGCATGCCACCGAACATGTCCCCGTCGGCCTCGGAGGGCGTGAATTCCTCCTCGATGTAGTCATCGTCCTGGGGCGGGGTGGACTGCCCGGCCTGTTCCATGGAAGCGGCGTCCTTCCTGCGGGGGCTCATGCCACTTCCTCCACGCTCAACTGGGATTCGACAATTTCCTGGTAGGTGGGCGAGGTTTCCAGGAGTTCCTCGTGCGTGCCGCGGTCCACGATCCGCCCGTTGTCCAGCACCAGGATCTGGTCGGCCTCAGTGATGGTGGAGATCCGCTGGGCCACGATGATGACGGTGGCGTCCGACGTGGTGCGCTTGAGGGCGGCGCGGAGCCGGGCGTCAGTGGCGACGTCAAGGGCGGAGAAGGAGTCGTCGAACAGGTAGACCCGCGGCTTGGTCACCAGGGCGCGTGCGATGCAGAGGCGCTGGCGCTGGCCGCCGGAGACATTCGTGCCGCCCTGGGAGATCCGGGAGTCCAGGCCGTTCTTCTTCTCGCGGACGAACGACTCGCCCTGGGCTACCTGGAGGGCGTCCCACAGTTCCTGGTCCGTGGCCTCGGTCCTGCCGAACCGGAGATTGTGCCCGATGGTGCCCGAGAACAGGTAAGGACGCTGCGGCACCAAGGCCACGCGCCGAGTGATCTCTGCACGGTCCAGCCTGTCGACGGGGACCCCATCCAGCAGCACCTGGCCTTCCGCGGGATCATACAGCCGCGGCAGGAGGGACAGGAGGGAGGTCTTGCCGGCGCCCGTGGAGCCGATGATGGCGATGGTCTGGCCCGGCCGGGCTGTGAAGCTGATGTTGCTGAGCACGGGCGACTCGGCTCCGGGGTAGGCGAAGGTCACGTTGCGGTACTCCACCACGCCGGCAAGGGACGCCGGGGCCTCGGGGCTTAGGGGGTCGTGGATGGAGGGCTCGACGTCGAGAACCTCGCCGATGCGGTCCGCGCAGACTGAGGCGCGCGGGATCATCATGGCCATGAACGTGCCCATCATGACGGCCATCAGGATCTGCAGCAGGTACTGCAGGAACGCGGTCAGCGACCCCACCTGCATGGCACCGGCGTCCACCCGCTGACCGCCGAACCAGAGCACGGCGGCGGTGGACAGGTGCAGGATCATGCTGATGGCCGGGAACATGAGGACGAACAGGGCACCGATGCGGAGCGAGACGTCCGTGAGTTCCTTGTTGGCACCGCCAAAGCGGTCCGTCTCATAAGGTTCCCGCACGAAGGCCCGGACCACGCGGATACCGATGATCTGTTCGCGCAGCACGGCGTTAATCCGGTCGATCTTCCGTTGCATGGAGCGGAAGAGCGGCATGAGCCGGACCACCAGGTATCCCACCACCACGGCCAGCAGCGGGACGGAGACCCAGACCAGCCAGGACAGGTTGAGGTCCTCGCGCAGCGCCATGATGATGCCGCCGATGCACATGATGGGCGTGGCCACCATGAAGTTCAGCCCCATCAGGAGGAGCATCTGCACCTGCTGGACATCATTGGTGCCCCGGGTGATCAGCGTGGGCGCGCCAAACGCGTTGACGTCCTTGGCGGAGAAGCTGGTGACCTTGCGGAACACGGCGCGGCGCAGGTCCCGGCCAACGGCCATGGCCGTCCTGGAGCCGAAGTAGACACCGGCGATGGCCGCTGCCACCTGGGCGAAGGCCACCAGGAGCATCAGCGCACCGGTTCGCCAGATGAAATCGGTGTCTCCGCGAGCCACGCCCTGGTCAATAATCTGGGCGTTCAGGCTGGGCAGGTAAAGCGCGGCGATGGTGGCGGCAAGCTGGAAAATGACCACGGCGGTGATATACGGCAAATACGGTTTGGAGTAGCGCCGTATGAGGGTGAGGAGCATGGACTCAACTCTAGTAACGCCCACTGACAATTGGGCTCCGGCAGAGCATCTTTTCCCGCGGGAACCCGCTGTTGACGGCGGGGTCCCGCGATGCAGCCACTTGCCGGCAGGATGCAGGAAAGCCGCAGCCCGCACCCGGAAGGTTTTCCGGGTGCGGGCTGCGGCTTTGTTGCTTTCCGGCGGGGGGCTGGCCGGCCCCGGCAGGGACGGCTTAGTGCTGGCCCGCGGGCCGGCTACAGTCCCTGGTCCGGCTCCAAAGCACCATCGGCGGACGGAGTGGCAGGCGGGGCGGCGGCACTGTGCCGGCCGTGCCCGGCCAGGTACAGCGCGGCTGCTGCCTGGATCTTGCGTTCCTTCAACAGCTTGCGCTGCAGCCGGCTGAGCTCTGCTGCCGTGGCTGCCTGCCTGGCAGCCACCTCCTGCTGGGAGCGCAGCTGTTCCTGGATGTCCAGCACCATGGTTCCCAGTTCGGCCTGCTGGCGGGCCAGCAGGTGCTGGGTATCCTGCAGCTTCTGCAGGGTGTCAGCGGCGCTGGCAATCGCGTTGGCGGCCTTGTCCACATTGTCCGCGGACCGCAGGTCCAGCTCTTCCGAGCGGAAGCTGCGCGCAAAGACATCCTCGAAGTCCTCCGTGGCAATCCTGCCGGACGCTGCTGCTGCGGCGGCAGCACCGGCGTCGTACATTTTTGCGGGAGCCGCGCCGGTACGCACGGCACTCCGGGCGGTGATGTCCCCGGCGGGGGCGCCCCTGTCCGGAGCGGCGCCGGAGACCATGGGCAGCTGGCCGGTCATGGCCGTCATGCCCGCTTCACCGGCCGCGTTGGCCTGCAGCGTGGCTTCGGGGGTGATGTCCACCGTCTTGCGGAGCGGCACTTCATTGATGAAGATCACGGCGATGAGGGCAACGGCGCTCACCACGGCGGAGATCATGAAGATGCCGGCCGTGGCATCACCGTAGGCGGCGCGCATAACGTCCGCGATCGGTGCGGGCAGGTCCTTGAGGTCAAGGGTGGCACCGCTGTTTCCGCCGGGCTGGATGCCCAGCCTGGTGAGACCGTCGGTGGCCAGGTCCTTGACGTGGTTGGCCATGACGGCGCCCAGGACGGATACGCCGATGGCACCGCCGACAGAGCGGAAGAAGGCCACGGAGGCGCTGGCGGACCCGATGTCCTTGGCCTGGACGGTGTTCTGGACGGCGAGGACCAGGTTCTGCATAAGCATGCCCAGGCCGATGCCGAAGATGCCGGTGTAAAGGCCGGTCAGCCAGAGTTCGGTGGTGTGGTCCATGGTGCCGGCGAGTGCCAGGCCGCCGATCAGCAGGATGGTGCCGCCGATCAGGAAGCGCTTCCACTTGCCGTAGCGGCTGATGAGCTGGCCGGAGACGACGGACCCGACGAGGTTGCCGGCGATCATGGGCAGCGTGAGCAGGCCGGCCTCGGTGGGCGTTGCACCGCGGGCTACCTGGTAGTACTGGCCCAGGAAGGTGGAGGAGCCAAACATGGCGACGCCGACGGCCACGGAAGCCACGATGGCCAGCGCGGTGGTGCGCTCCGAGATGATCTTCAGCGGGATGATCGGTGCGGACACCTTGGACTCGACCAGGACCAGCAGTGCGAGCAGCAGGACGCCGCCGCCCACCATGACTGCCGACTGCCAGGACCACCAGTCGTAGTAGTCGGCCTTACCGGCGAAGGACACCCAGATCAGAAGCAGGCTGACGCCGGAGGTCAGCAGGATGGCACCGAGCCAGTCGATCCTGGCAGGACGGCGGACGTGCGGGATCTTCAGGGTGACCTGGAGCAGGATCAGGGCGACGACGGCGAGCGGCACGCAGACAAAGAAGGTCCAGCGCCAGCCGAGCGAGCTGTCCACGATGAAACCGCCCAGCAGCGGTCCGCCGGCGGTGCCCACTGCCATGACGGCGCCCATGTAGCCGGAGTATTTGCCGCGTTCACGCGGCGGAATGATGGAGCCGATGATCGCCTGAGCCAGGGCGGTGAGGCCGCCCATGGCGATGCCCTGGATCACACGGGCGGTGAGCAGGAACGGGATGTTTTCGGAGAAGCCTGCCATGACGGAGCCGGCCACGAAGATCACGATGCTGAGCTGGACCAGGACCTTCTTGTCGAAAAGGTCGGCGAGCTTGCCCCAAATGGGGGTGGTGGCTGCGTTGGCCAGCAGCGCCGCGGTGATGACCCACGCGAAGTCCGTCTGGGTGCCCTTGAGCTCGGACATGATGGTAGGCAGCGCGTTGGCCACGATGGTGCTGCTGAGGATGGCGGTGAAGAAGGCAGCGAGGAGGCCGGTCAGGGCCTCCATGATCTGCCGGTGGTTCATGGGCGCGCCGGGTTCGTGGCGCTTGGATTGCCGCGACTCCTGTTTAACGGTGCGTTCGCGCTGGCGCTGCTGCTCCTGGTCGGCGGCGGCGGTGACGTTAGCCATTAATGGACTCCTGCATTTTCTGTTCGGTAGTGGTTCCGGCCGCCCTTGCCCGGATGGAATTCTTCAGGGATGCGGTGAGCTTGCTCAGCATCGCGGCTGTTGCTACGGCGTCATCCTCGTTCCAGTCGGCGAGGTATGCCTGGAGCGTCTCCGCCCGGTGCCGCACCAGTTCTGCGAGCTTCTCCTTGCCCCGCGGGGAAAGTGCCAGCAGCTGGGCCCGGCCATCATCCGGATCCGGCGTGCGGAGCACCAGGCCCGCGTCAGCCAGCTCGGCCACGTGCCGGCTCAGCACCGGCGCGCTGACCCCCAGGCGCTCGGCCAGGTGCGCTGCGCGGGTCTCCCCTTCGCCGATGAACTTGAGGACGCCCTGGAGGGCGATCCCGGTGTCCTGGCCTTTGACGTTGATCATGGTCACGCAGCGCAATGCACGCTGGAGGTCATAGATGTGGCTGACGAGGTCGGCTGCGGTGGCCGGTGCGACAGACATGATGCTCCCTAAAGAATTAGTTGCTGCAAGCAACTGTATCAGGAAAAGGTTGCTTAGGGAAACGAAGTTAGTGCCCTTGCCGCATTAAACGCCTGGCTCCCCCACTTCAGCCGGAGGGGATCCGGTAAGTGGGGGAGCTTGCAGGGGGCGTCGAATCAGGGTGCGAGATGGGTGGGGCCGAACATCTTCAGGAGGGTTTCGACCACGACGACGTTAGGGCCGTCTGCAGCGAATCCTGCCCTGAGCGCGTCCCCCACATCCTCCGGGGCGACCCGGACGGCAGGCACGCCAAAGGATTCCGCGAGCTTCACGAAGTCCGGCCGGGCCAGCTCAGTGGCGGTGGCCTTGCCGAACGAACCCACCATGTATTCGCGCAGGATGCCGTAGCCACCGTCGTCCACGATCAGCCAGGTGACCGGCACGTTGTGCTGCTTCGCCGTGGCCAGTTCGGCAATGGAGTACATGGATGAGCCGTCGCCGGAGACGGCCAGTACCCGGCCGGGCTTGCCCAGCGTCTCCAGCCCCACGGCAGCCCCGATGGCCCCGGGAAACGCGTAGCCCAGGCCGCCGGCGCCCTGGGCGGAGTGGAACTGTCCTTCACGGGCGTCCCAGCAGGACCAGCCCCAGTAGGCGGCGATGGTCATGTCCCAGAACGTCTGCATGTCCGCCGGCACGGCCTCGCGGATATCCGCCATGAATTTGAGTTCCTTGGCGAGGTCCTGCGATTCCAGCCGGGCGCGGACCTTGGCAAGTGACTCTTTGACCAGCTCTTCCGGGGTGCTGCCGTGCCAGTCGGGCGTGGTCGTCCTGCCCGGCTCGAGGGCCGCGTTAAGGGCCTCGTCCAGCGCCGCGAGCGCCTGGCCGGCGTCGGCGCGGATGCCCAGGCCTGGCCGGTTGGACTCCAGGACCCGGGGCTCGGCGTCGATCTGGATGATCCTGCCGCGCGGTTCAAAGGTGAAGTAGTTGGAGGTGACCTCGCCCAGTGATGACCCGATGACCACCAGGACGTCCGCGTCCTCGAGGAGGTCGGTCATGTACCGGTCCTCGATCCAGGACTGCAGGGACAGCTCGTGGTTCCAGGGGAACGCGCCGTTGCCGCCCGGGGTGCAGATCACCGGCGCCCACAGTTTCTCGGCGAGGGACAGCAGCGACTTCTCCGCCTTCCCTCGGCGCGTGCCGCCGCCGGCGATGATGGCCGGGCGCTGTGCTGTTTCCAGCCACTTCACGGCCTCGCGCACCAGCTCAATCCGGGGCGGGTTGTCAGCCGCCTCGGCGAGCGCGTCCTCGACCGGCGGGACCATGATCGGGTCCAGCAGCACATTCTGCGGGATCTCGAGCCATACCGGGCCCTGCGGCGAGGAGATGGCCTCGGTCCAGGCGTCCTGGATGGCAGACGGAATTCCGGAAGCGTGCTGGATCAGCCGCTGGCTTTTGGTGACGTTGGCGGCGGAGGCCTTTTGGTCATCGAGCTGGTGCAGCATGCCCTTGCGCCGGGCCCCGAGTCCCTCCAGCGGAATCTGACTGGCCACCACCACCATGGGCACACCCGTGGCGTAGGCCTCCTGCAGTCCGGCCAGCGAGGTCAGCGCGCCGGGACCGGTGGACAGGAACAGCACGCCCACTTCGCCGGTGGCGCGGGAGTACCCGTCCGCGGCGAAGGCGCTGTTGTTCTCCACCCGGGACGAGACAAAGTGCAGGTTCCCGCGGCCCATGGCATCGAAGAGTCCCAGGGCGTGCTGGCCTGGGATGCCGAACACAGTCTTGGCTCCCAGCGCTTCCAGGGTTTCGACGACGAGGTCCCCGCCGTTGCGGGCACCGCTCCCCTGCGCCGGGACAGGTGCGGCGCCGGATTCCGTCACGGCCCTACTCCTTGCCGGCGGCAGCGAAGCCGGCGGGGCGGCGGGCCTCCTGGCCGAGCGCCTGTGCCTGGTACCCGGTCTCTGCTCCGAACCGGCTCCCGGGCACTGCGTTGTCTGCCATGAGGGTCACCAGTTCGTAGGCGACATGGCTGGCCGCCACGCCGGTGATCTCGGCGTGGTCATAGGCCGGTGACACCTCGACGACGTCGGCGCCCACGAGGTTCATGCCACGGAAGCCCCGGATGATTTCCAGGAGTTCACGGCTGGTGATGCCGCCGGCTTCAGGGGTTCCGGTGCCGGGCGCGTGAGCCGGGTCCAGGACGTCGATGTCCACCGAGATGTAGAGCGGACGGTTGCCGATGCGGTCGCGCACCTTGGCCACGGTCTCCAGGACGCCCTGGTAGTAGACGTCCGCGGAGGTGACGATGCCGAACCCAAAGCGGTGGTCGTCGTCGAGGTCCTTCTTGCCGTACAGGGGACCGCGGGTGCCGATGTGGCTGATGGCTTCGGTGTCCAGGATGCCCTCTTCCACTGCGCGGCGGAAGGGCGTGCCGTGGGTGTATTCGGCGCCGAAGTAGGTGTCCCAGGTGTCCAGGTGGGCGTCGAAGTGGAGCATGGCGATGGGTCCGCCGGCACGTTCGGCGGCGGCGCGCAGCAACGGGAGGGCGATGGTGTGGTCGCCACCCAGGGTCAGCAGCCTGCTGCCGGCAGCCGTAAGGTCCAGCGCGTTCTGCTGGATGGTCTCGATGGCTTCGTTGATGTTGAACGGGTTGACCGCCATGTCCCCGGCATCGGCCACCTGGATGTTCTCGAAGGGGCTGACGTCCCACGCCGGGTTGTACGGGCGGAGCAGGCGGCTGGCCTCGCGGACGTGGTTCGCGCCGAAGCGGGCGCCCGGGCGGTAGGAAACGCCCGAATCGAAAGGCACGCCCACCACTGTCACATCGGCCTTGGCCACCTGGTCCAGCCGCGGGAGGCGGGCATACGTGGCAGCTCCCGCATAGCGGGGGATCCGGGATGAATCGATGGGGCCAAGGTTGCCGTTGGCTTCAATGCGCAGCTCTTCCAATGGAGGCCTCTCCTTCGAGGAGTTGAGGGGACTGTGTGACTGTCATCATACACCGCTGTTTTCTAATGAGCACCAGCTGTTTACCTCTCACTCCCCCGGTGCACTCCCGCCCACTTACTCCCACACCGTGGACAGATGTACACCACGGATCCTTGCCATCCGGCATCGCGCCCCACGTGGACCATGGGCAACCGGGCAGGAACGCCCGCCCCGAGGCACCGCTTACCCACATGCGCCTCGACCCAGGTTCCACACACTCAACCAAAACCTTCCAATGGCCACATGGACATCCTCGAATACCTGCAAGAGTGCGGCGGCGTAGCCCGGTCCGGCCAACTCCTGGATGCAGGATTCCGGCGCCGGGACCTCTTACGGCTCACCGGACTGGGCGCTGCCCAGCCTCGGCGCGGCATCTTCGTCCTGCCGGAATGCGACAAGGCACTCCTCACTGCAGTCCTGAACAACAGTCGGCTGACCTGCGCCAGCGCCGCCCGCCACTACGGCCTCTGGCTTCGCGCCGCGCCCCCACAGCCCCATCTGGCCTGCGCCCATGGCCACGGCAGCGGCTTTATCCGGCACCGCACCGTACGATTCCCGGGACACGCATCCCTGCCGCTGGCTGCCGTGGAGGATGTGGCACTCCATGCCCTGGGTTGCCTGCCGTCTCCGGCATCCGCCGCTTTGGCAACCTCGGCCATCAGACTGCATGGCGTGCCACGCGAACTGCTGGCGTCACAGCTGCAGGCCGACCGCTCCGGCTCCGCACTCCGCGTCCTGCGCGAACTTGACGTGCGTGCAGAATCAATCGTGGAGGTTGATGCGCAACACCTGTTCCGTGCCCATGGAGTCGCCTACGACACCCAAGTCTTCCTACCGGGAATTGGCCGCGTGGATTTCCTGCTGAATGGCTTCCTGATTGTGGAGATCGATGGCTTCGCCTTCCACTCCAAACGCACCGATATGCTCCGGGACCGGAGGCGCAACAACGCCGCAGCCGTCAGCGGTTACGCCGTCCTTCGCTTCATGCCGGAGCACATCTGGTTTGACCCCGCCTCGGTCATCCGGGACATCCGGACCATACTGGCAGGCGACCGGCGGAGCCTGCGCCGGTAGGTGTGCAATCCAGCCCACTTACCACCGGCCAAGGGCGCTCCTCTTCAGCGCTTTCCGCAGAATGCGGCGGCTGAGGTGGGGACTACCGAAGGTAACTGGGCAGGAATGCACGGCCGGGACGGGTCAGCGGCTCGCGGCGGGCACCAGGACCCAGAGCACCTCGACCGGCTTGTCCGTGGGATTGACCCAGGTGTGGGGTTCCCGGCCCGGGAAGGTCACGGTGTCGCCCGTCTCGAGGTCGTACTCCTCGTTGGTGAGGATCAGCTTGATGGACCCCTTGATGACATGCAGCACATCCACATCGCAGTCCACGGCGTAAAGCTCGGACTCACCGCGGCCGTGCGGCTCGATCACTGCCTGGATGATCTGGACCCGGCGCTCCGAGCGGGCCGTCAGGAGCCGCTCCACGATGCCCTGGCCGCCGAGCGAGATCCGGGGACCGTCGTTGCGTTTGGTCAGGTGTGTTTCGGGTGCCACGAAAAGGTCGCCGATGGAGATGGAGAGCACCTGGCACAGCGTCACCAGGGAGGCGACGGACGGTGATGTCAGGTCCCGCTCCACCCGGCTGAGGAAGCCTTTGGTCAGGCCGGTGGCATCCGCGACCTGCTCGATGGTGAGCCGCTGGGACTGCCTGGCGGCCCGGATCCTGGAGCCGATGGCAACAGGGACATTGCTCGGCTCAACTGGCAGTGCCTTCATCTACGAACCTTTCACGGCCGGCAGCCCGGCTCCACTCTCGAGCCATACTAATCGGCAGCCCTTTTGTGACGCGCGCATGCCACACCTGCGCGGCCGCAGGAGCGATCTCCTTGACTGTCGCCCGCGTCACACCCTAGTCTTTGGAAACTCCTGTTGCCTATGAGGCAATTACAGGTCCTTTCCGTATTCGTCCGCGGCGGTTCCGGGCGTCCCTGCCCCAGGTCCCACACCCGGCCCCAACAGCTCCAAGGAGCCATTTATGGATGCACGTGCCATCAACATCGCCATTGTGGTGGTGTATCTTCTCGCAATGCTGGCCTTCGGCTGGTGGGGCAAGTCCCGCACCAGGAACAACAGTGACTTCCTGGTGGCCGGACGCCGCCTTGGCCCGTTCCTCTACACCGGAACCATGGCCGCCGTCGTCCTGGGCGGAGCGTCCACAGTGGGCGGCGTGGGGCTTGGTTACAAGTTCGGCATCTCCGGGATGTGGCTCGTGGTAGCCATCGGTGCGGGCGTCCTGCTCCTAAGCCTGCTCTTTGCCGGGACCATCCAGAAGCTGAAGATCTACACGGTTTCCCAAATGCTCACCCTCCGCTACGGAAGCAGGGCCACCGAGGCGTCCGGCATCGTCATGCTCGCCTACACCCTGATGCTCTGCGCCACCTCCACCGGCGCCTACGCCACCATCTTCGTCGTTCTTTTCGGCCTTGACCGGGCACTGGCCATCGCCATCGGCGGCGCCATCGTGCTGGTGTACTCCACCATCGGCGGCATGTGGTCCATCACCCTTGCGGACCAGGTCCAGTTCGTGATCAAGACGGTGGGCATCTTCTTCCTGATGCTGCCCTTCACGCTGAACGCAGCCGGCGGCCTGGACGGGATCCGCAGCCGGGTAGATGCCAGCTTCTTCCAGATCGACGGCATCGGCATCCAGACGATCATCACCTACTTCGTGGTCTACACCCTGGGCCTGCTGATCGGGCAGGACATCTGGCAGCGCGTGTTCACCGCCAAGACCCCCATGGTGGCCCGCTGGGGCGGCGCCACGGCAGGCATCTACTGCATCCTCTACGGTGTTGCCGGCTCCCTGATCGGTATGGCCGCCAACGTTGCACTGTCCAACGTCAAGATCGCCGCGAAGGACGACGTCTACGCCGAGGTGGCCCAGAACATCCTGCCCATCGGCATCGGCGGCCTGGTCCTGGCCGCTGCCGTGGCGGCCATGATGTCCACCGCCTCCGGCGCTCTGATCGCTGCCGCCACCGTTGCCCGTGCCGACGTCCTGCCCTTCGTGGCCGGCTGGTTCGGCAGGACGGTCAACACCGGAGACACCGAAAACCCTGAGCACGACGTCAAGGCCAACCGGATCTGGGTCCTGGCGCTGGGCATCGTGGCCATTGTCATCGCCATCGTCACCAAGGACGTTGTCGCGGCCCTGACCATTGCGTACGACATCCTGGTGGGCGGCCTCCTGGTGGCCATCCTTGGCGGCCTGGTGTGGAAGCGCGGCACCGGCATCGCCGCCGCTGCTTCGATGGCCGTCGGCTCGGTCATCACCCTCGGCACCATGATCATCCTCGAGATCAACGCCGAGGTCCCGTTGGACGGAATCTACGCCAACGAACCCATCTACTACGGCCTGCTCAGCTCGGCCATTGTGTACGTTGCCGCCTCGCTGCTCACGCGCCCCACCGATCCCGCGGTCATGCGCGCCTGGCAACTCCGGGTTGCCGGGCAGGAGCAGGAAGGCACTCCGGAGGAAGTCCTCGCCGGCCGCTGACCCGCAGGGATTAAACGCACGCCGGCGGCACCTCCTTTCGCCCTGCAGCGAAAGGAGGTGCCGCCGTCGTAAGTCCTACTCCCCCGTGTCGCGCTCGTCGTCATCCAGCGGGACCTCACGGTCCTCGGCGTCGATGACTACCGGGGCCGGCTGGACCACCGGCTCTTCCTCGTCGATGAATTCGTCTTCCGCGTCCCAGTCCGCGTCGTCTACCGGTGCATCCTCGGCGTAATCGTAGGCGGGGTCCGCTTCGACGGCGTCCAGGTGCGGCATGTCCGGGTGCTGTCCGGTGGTGCTCATGATTCAACCTCCGTATGTTCGCCTGACGTGCTCTTTCAGGTAGGGCGCAGGCTGCGCCACACCTTCATCAGAGCACCGGCCGGGCGGACGGGTCAATAGCCGCCGCGGTCCCGGAAATGAGTCCCTAACTGCAGCCGGGGCACCCGACGTTTTAAGGTCAACCGAAACTTCCCAGCGAGGTTTGCCAGCCAAAAAACCGCGGAAATCCGCAGTAGGCTGGCAGGGCAAAGGCGCGAGTACATGCCCTTTCCAGCCCAGGAGTTACAGTGTCGCAGCACGCCCAGTCCGAATCCCACGCCACGCCCGCCGGGGCCGGCAACCCAACCCAGCCCTCGCCGTCGAACATCAAGCGGTGGCGCCAATACCTGGCCGACGAGCGCGCGGAAGCCGCCGTCTACCGGGACCTGGCCCAGAACCGCGAGGGCGAGGAACGGTCCATCCTCCTTGCCCTGGCCGAGGCCGAAGGCCGGCATGAGGCCCATTGGCTGGCGCTGCTGGGCGACCACGCAGGCAAGCCGAAAAGGGCCTCCGCCCGGAGCCGTTTCCTCGGATTCCTGGCCCGCCACTTTGGCTCCGTGTTTGTGCTTGCCCTGGCCCAGCGCGCCGAGGGCCGCTCCCCCTATGCCAAGGACCCCAACGCCACAGCCGCCATGGCCGCTGATGAGCAGATCCATGAGGAAGTGGTGCGGGGCCTGGCCACCCGTGGGCGCAACCGCCTGGCCGGTACCTTCCGCGCCGCGGTCTTTGGCGCGAACGACGGCCTGGTCAGCAACCTCTCCCTGGTGATGGGCATGGCCGCGTCCGGCGTGGCCAGCAGCGTGGTGCTCCTCAGCGGCATCGCCGGGCTCCTGGCCGGTGCCATGTCCATGGGCGCGGGCGAATTCATTTCCGTCCGCTCCCAGCGCGAACTGCTGGCGGCCACCCGGCCCACGCAGGTCACGCTGGCGGCCGCACCCAAGCTTGACCTCGAGCACAATGAATTGCTCCTGGTGTACCTGGCCCGCGGCATGTCCCGGGAAGCGGCCGAACACCGGGTGGCCGAGCGCATGGGGTTGCTGCCCTGCGACTGCGACCCCAGCTTGTCCCTGCAGCCGGACCTGCCGGAGGAAGAGGACCAGCATGAGGCAGTGGGCACGGCCTGGGGTGCGGCGCTGTCCAGCTTCTGCTTCTTCGCCTCCGGCGCCATCGTCCCCATCCTGCCGTTCCTGTTCGGCCTCACCGGCGTCGCTGCCCTCGTGGTCGCAGGCGCCCTGGTGGGCATCGCGCTCCTGGCGACCGGTGCCGCCGTCGGCCTGCTGTCCGGCACCTCCCCGCTGACCCGCGGCCTGCGGCAGCTTGCCATCGGCCTGGGCGCGGCAGCCATCACGTACCTGCTGGGCCTGCTCTTCGGCACGGCCGTCGGCTAGCACCAGGCAAAGGACACTTCGTGGAGGTCCTCCGGCAGCGTTCAGCGCTGCCGGAGGACCTCCACTGCTTCATCCACCGTGTCCACCAGGTGGATGTAGTCCGCCATGGCCCTGCCGGCGGCCAGGCTGCGCAGCATGGGCCAGGCCGGATACTCCTGCTCCCAGTAGCGCCGACCCACCAGGACCATGGGGGCCACCTTTTCGCGGGCGCCGTAGTAGTTCTCGCAGGCGTCCTGGAAGATCTCCTGGACGGTGCCGGCGGCTCCCGGCAGGAAGACGATGCCGCCGTGGCACAGTTCCAGCAGGATGGCCTCGCGGATGGCATTGGCGAAGTATTTGGCGATGTGCGTGGCAAAGTAGTTGGGCGGCTCATGCCCGTAAAACCAGGTGGGGATCCCGAGCGACGGAGTCCCGTCCGGATGGCGTTCGACGACGGCAGCCGCCGCCCGCGCCCACGCCGACACGGACGGCCGGAACCCCGGGACCACCGCGAGCGTGGCAAGCGCCGCCTCCAAGTCGCCGTCGGACGCCTGGCACAGGTAGGCGCCCAGGTTAGCCGCCTCCATGGCACCGGGGCCGCCGCCGGTGGCCACCGAATAGCCCTCACCGGCCAGCAGCTTCCCGAGCCGCGCTGCGTCCGCAAACTCCCGGCTCCCCCGGGGCGCGGCATGGCCGCCCATGACACCGACGATGGACCGGCGGGTCCACGCCTCCGATCGCGTCAGTTCCTCCAGCGCGTCCCCGATTGCATGGTCGTGCAGGGCAGAGGCCAGGGTTGCGTCCACGCGGTGTCGTTGCCCCGGCTGGATGCTCCAGTGGTAGATGCGGGCATCCGGCAGTTCCTCGTACGGGGACCTGGCAAGACCGGCATACAGCTCGGCCGGTGAATACAGCGAAGCCCGGTAGGGGTCGAAGGGGACGCCATCAAGCCGCGGAAAGATCAGGGCACCGCGGCCGCGCAGGTTGGCTTCCATGCCGTCGTCAAAGAGGCAGCCGAGGAACATGGCGCCTTCGACGCTGACGCTTTTCAGTGCGGCCGACCGGCCCCGCAGGTCCAGGGACTGTGCATGCCAGCCGTGCAGATTGACCGCACCGCCGGCCACCAGACGGTCGAAGCTCGCCAGGTCCTGTACCTCGAGGGTGCGGGGACGGGGGCCAAGGCTTCCGGCGTAATTCACGGCTGCTGCCCCACAGTCCACATCATGGAGCCAGCCTAGGCCACCGGACGCAAACGCGGGACCGGACCCTGCCCTTTTCGTCAATCACGGAAAGGCGCCGGGCAGGCCCCGCGGTGGTCGGCCATGCCGCCTCCGGTGAGGGCGCCGACGGCGGCACCCGGGAACAGCAGTGCGCTCACCACACTGGCTTCCTCGAGGCGGTCATGTTGAGGGAGTCGTTCATGTACAGCACGGCGCGGAGACGCCTCGTCGGGCGGGGTGCGGACGCAATCCCTTGACCGGCGGCAGGCGCCTGCTACGATTCAAGGAAGAAACTATGTCCTATCAAGCGGACATATGCCGAAGAGGCCCGCCAGCGCCGGCGTCGAGACCAGATCAAGGTGCTGACACCGACGTATGAGGAAATGCACTGTGGCGAACAACCTGGGACTCAGCATCGACCGCTCCTCCCCCGTGCCCTTGTACCACCAGGTGGTCCAGGGCATCGAGGCAGCCATTTACAGTGGCGTGCTGGAGCCCGGCAGCCGGTTGGATAACGAGATCGACCTGGCAGCCCAGCTCAACCTGTCCCGGCCAACCATGCGCAAGGCCATGGACGAATTGGTCCGGTCCGGCCTGCTGGTGCGCAAGCGCGGCGTGGGAACGCAGGTGGTCTCCAGCCAGGTGCGACGCCCTTTGGAGCTGTCCAGCCTCTATGACGACCTCACCAACAACGGCAAGAAACCCACCACGGAAGTCCTGAGCTTCTCCCACATCGAGGCCGACGACGCCATCCTGGCCACGCTCCAGCTCCCCGCAGGCTCGAAGGTGTACCACTTCACCAGGCTGCGGAAAGTGGGCGGCAAACCCCTGGCCCTCATGGAGAACTGGGTGCGCGACGACATCGCCGAGATGGACGAGGCAATGCTCGGTGCCGAGGGCCTGTACTCGATCCTCCGCCGCGGCGGGGTGAACTTCCGGCTGGCCACCCAGCGGATCGGCGCCATGACCGCTAATGAGTACCAGGCCTCCATGCTGGAAACCAGCGAAGGATCCGCGCTGGTCACCATGGAACGCACCGCCGTGGACGATACCGGACGCCGGGTGGAAACAGGACAGCATGTGTACCGCGCCGATTCCTACAGCTTCGAAATGACACTCGTACAGCGATAATCCAAGGAGCCAACTCCATGACCAACTGGGTCTACCCCCTGGGCACCGCCGCCGACGGCAAATGGGATGTCTCGATCGGAACATCCGACTCCTCTCTCACCGTAGACGGCTGGGCACACACCGGACTGAAGGTGGCCACCGTGCCTGCCGGCGCCGCCGTCGAACTTCCCGCCGGGGACGAGGAACGGATCGTTGTGCCCCTCAACGGGTCCTTCATCGTCACCGTTGACGCCACCGACCATCCCTTGAACGGCCGGCCCTCGGTCTTCTCCGGGCCGACGGACGTGCTCTACTCCGGCACCGGCCGCGCCGTGAGCATCAGCTCTGCCGAAGGGGGCCGCGTTGCCGTGGCCACCGCACCGGCGAACGCGTCGTACCCCACCCGGCTGGTATCCGCGACCGAAACGCCGGTGGAACTGCGCGGCGCCGGCAACTGCTCACGCCAGGTCCACAACTTCGGCACGCCGGCAGCACTCGAGGCCGACCGCTTCATCGTCTGCGAGGTCCTCACCCCGGCCGGGAACTGGTCCTCGTATCCTCCGCACAAGCATGATGAGGAGAAGGACGGCGAGACCTCCCTGGAGGAGATCTACTACTTCGAGACACAGGTGGCGGCAGGGTCAGGGGCTCCCTCCGACGCCGACGCCATCGGCTACCAGCGCGTTTACGCCTCCGACGAGCGCCCCATTGATGTCTCGGCCGAAGTCCGCACGGGCGACGTTGTCCTGGTTCCTTACGGGTGGCACGGTCCTGCCATGGCCGCGCCCGGTTACGACATGTACTACCTGAATGTCATGGCGGGCCCCGGTCCCGTGCGGGAGTGGCTGATCAGTGACGACCCGCACCACGGCTGGGTGCGGCAGACCTGGGAGAGCCAGGACATCGACCCGCGGCTGCCGTTCGGCGCCTGACCCGCACTGAGGGTGCGCAGCTCCTCGCGTCCCGCCGCTTAGCGGCTGACCAGCTCCTCCGCCGCCTGGACCTGGCCCTCCGCGTGCTTTTCGCTCCGCTTGGCGCCAGCCGCGGCGAGTGCCATGACCCCCAGGCCCGCAAGCGTGATGGCCGCGCCGGCCCAACTGGGCGAGGTGTAGCCGAGCCCTGCTGTGATGGTGACGCCGCCCAGCCATGCGCCCAGGGCGTTGCCCACGTTGAAGGCTCCGATGTTGGCGCCGGAGGCGAGTGTGGGCGCCCCCGAGGCGTACTTCATCACGCGCATCTGCAGGCCCGGCACGGTGGCAAAGCCGAAGCCTCCCATCAGGACCAGCGAGATGACCGTCAGGGCAGGATTGGCGGCTGTCAGGGCGAACGCTACCAGGACCACGGTCAGCGCGGCGAGCACCACGAGGAGCGTCCTGTCCACGTTGCGGTCGGCGGCCTTACCGCCCAGGGTGTTGCCGGCGAAGAGGCCCACGCCGAAGACAATGAGCAGCCACGGCACGGTTGACGCCGCGAATCCGGAGACTTCAGTCAGGGTGTAGGCGATGTAGGTGAACGCGCCGAACATGCCGCCGAAGCCCAGGATGGTCACCACAATGGAAAGCCACACCTGCCCCGAGCGGAAGGCGCGGAGCTCCGAGCGGAGGCTGCCAGCTTCTTCGGTCGCACCTGCTGGCGTGGGGACCAGCGCCAGGATGCCGGCGAGCGCGGCCACCCCGATGGCCGTGATGGCCCAGAAGGTGGCACGCCAGCCTGCTGCCTGGCCCAGCAGCGTTCCGAACGGGACGCCCAGGACGTTCGCCGCGGTCAGGCCGGTGAACATGAGCGCGATGGCGCCGGCCTTCTTGCTGGGCGGGACCATGCCGGCTGCCACCACGGCCCCGATCCCGAAGAAGGCGCCGTGCGAGAGGGCGGCGACAACGCGGCCCAGCATCATGGGCCAGTAGCCGTCCGCCGTGGCGGAGAGCAGGTTCCCGGCGATGAACAGGACCAGCAGGGCGGCCAGCACCGGCTTGCGCTGGAAACGTGTCACGGCGGCCGTCAGGCCCAGCGCGCCCACCACAACGGAGAGCGCATAGCCGGAGATGAACCAGCCGGCCGACGCTTCACTCACCCTGAAGTCCGCCGCTACCTCCGGGAGGAGACCGGCGATGACGAATTCAGTGAGTCCAATGCCAAACCCGCCAAGGGCGAGTGCTATCAGGCCAACAGGCATGCGAATGCTCCTTGAGCTGCGTGTGGTTGTTCCAGGGATGGGAGGCGCCTAAGATAGTTGCAGGCGCGGTATTTATTGTTGCACATGCAAATATACCGCGCAAGCAACTATCTGATTCGAGCTACGGATGGCCTCTTTGCGGAGCCGTTCTGTGAAGGAGCAAGCATGGGCATCAAGGACGACGCCGTCGAAGTCCGCGCCCAGGGCTGGCGCACCCTGGCGGCCCTGCACGGGCTGATCGAAAACGAACTGGAACGGGCCCTCCAGGCGAAGTCGAAGCTCTCCGTGGTGGAGTACACGGTGCTGGACGCCCTCAGCCGTCAGGACGGATGGCACATGCGCATGCAGCAGCTGGCGCGCGCCACCGCCCTGAGCCCCAGCGCCACCACAAGGCTGGTGAACCGGCTGGAGGACCGCGGCCTCCTGACCAGGATCCTGTGCGACGACGACCGCCGCGGTATCTACACGGAACTGACACCCACCGGCCTCAGCCTCCTGGAGGAAGCGAGGCCGGTGCACGATGCCACCCTCGAACATGCCCTGGGCGCAGCGCGGGACATTCCGGAACTGGCCCCCTTGGTTGACGCGCTCCCCAAGCTGCACGCGCTGTCCTGACCGGGGCGCGGCTCAGGCCACCCGGCTGGCTACGGCTCCTGCCACCCGGACCGGAAGGCCGGTGGCCAGGGACGCCTGCGCGGCATCGGCCACCCGGGAGGCGGCCACAGCGTCCTCGGGCGTGCACGGGTTGTCCCGACGGCCCAGGACAAGCTCAACGAACGCGGCCATCTCGGAACGGTAGGCCTGGTCGAAGCGCCCGGCAAACGTCGTGTGCGGCTCGCCCGAGGGAAATAACACGCCGGGCTCGGCTGATGCCAAAGCGGTCCTGTCGTCGAGGCCCACCATGAGCGACCGGCTGGACCCCTGGATTTCCAGCCGCACGTCGTGGCCCGCCCCGTTGTACCGGGTCGCCGAGACCGTGCCTACTGTGCCGTCGTCGAAGGTCACCAGCGCCAGCGCTGTGTCCACATCCCCTACAGCGCCGATCTCCGGGTCCCCGTTGTTGGATCCCTTGGCATAGACCTCTACGATTTCACGGCCGGTCAGCCAGCGAAGGATGTCAAAGTCGTGCACCGAGCAGTCACGGAAGAGCCCGCCGGAGGTGGCCAGGAATTCCACGGGCGGCGGGGCCATGTCGCAGGTGACCGCGCGCAGGGAGTGGATCCACCCCAACTCGCCTGCCTGATAAGCCCTCCGTGCTTCCAGGTAGCCGGCATCGAAACGGCGCTGGTGGCCGATCTGGACCACGCCGTTCTTGTCCCGGATGTAGTCCAGCACAGGCAGGGCATCGGCAACATTCAAGGCCACCGGCTTTTCGCAGAAGACCGGAATGCCGGCATCCACCCCTGCCTTGATGAGGCCAGGATGCGTACCCGTGCCGGTGGCAACCACCAGTCCGTCCAGGCCGGAGGCGAGCAGCGCTTCCACGGACGGAAGGAACTCCGCGCCCAAGCTGTGGGCGACGGTCCTGGCATGATCTTCGGCAACGTCGGTAAGCCGCAGCCTGACCTCAATGCCTTCCGGTTTCATGGCATCGTTGAGCCTGGCGATGTTATCCGCGTGCATGCTGCCGATCCGGCCCACACCCACCAGGCCAAGAGTCACAGTTTTCACAGTTCTTCCTCCGCATAGACGGTGAACGCCGTTCTGAAGGCTTCAAGGGCGGCGTCGCTGTCACCCTTGGCCCAGGCCTCCATACCCACGGTGCCTTGGTATCCAAGCCCGGCAAGGGCCTTGGCGACCGCGGCGTAGTTGATCTCCCCGGTGCCCGGCTCGCAACGGCCGGGCACGTCCGCCACCTGGATTTCGCCGATGTACGGCAGGGCTGAACGCACCAGCTCAATCAGGTTCCCCTCCCCCAGTTGCGCGTGGTAAAGGTCCAGCATCAGCTTTGCGTAGGGATGCGCCGTAGCTTCCACCAAGGCCAGTGTGTCCTTGGCCCGTGCGAGTGGGATGCCGGGATGGTCAAGGATAGTGTTGAGGTTTTCCAGGCAGAATGTCACGCCGTGCGGTTCGCCCAGGTTCCCGAGCCTCTCGAGGGTCCGCGCGCCTGTTGCCCACATGCGACCAGTGGAACGGTAGGCCGGGCGGGCGGCGTGACCGTCCACCAGTTCGGCCGGATGCACCACCATGCGGCTCACGCCGAGTTCCAGCGCGGTGGGGATCAAGGATTCGGCTGTCCGGACCACGTCATCGCAGGTGTCCGGGTCCACCAGGCTGCCTGAGGTGTAGCCCGTCATGGACGAGAAAACGGCACCGGTGGCCTTCAGCGCCTGGATGTCCTTGCTGCGCGAATCCCACAGTTCGACGTCGAAGCCGGCCTCGTGGATGCGGCGCACCCGCTCCACAAACGGAAGGTCGGGGTAGACCATCTCCGCGCAGACTGCCAGGCGCATCAGAGTGCGGCTTTCTCGGCAACGGCAACGGGGGCCCCGCTCTTGACGGACTCAATGCAGGCCAGTGCCATGGCAAGGGCGCGGCGGGCGTCGGCAGCGCCGGGAGTCAGGGTGACGTCGGACGACGGCGACGGCTTGCCGTCCAGCCGGGCACGTACGGCCCCTGCAAAATCAGCAAGTTCGTCGGTGTAGGCCTGGCGGAAGAGCTCGACGTTGAGGCGCGGAGTGTCTGCCGAGAGCCCCTCGGCCGTGTACCGGCGGGCTGCAGTTTCCGTGGCGCGCCCGGCCTGGACCATGCCCTTGGACCCAAAGACTTCCCCGCGGATGTCGTACCCGTAGAGCGCGCTGAAGTTCGCTTCCGCCACCGCCACCGCGCCGTTGCTGTACCTGATGGTGACCACCGCGGTGTCCAGGAAACCCTGGCTGCGCAGGGAAGGCTCCACCAGTGCATCCGCCACCGCGTACACCTCCACCGGCTCTGCGCCCTCGTTGAACCAGTTGAGGGTATCGAAGTCGTGGATGAGGGTCTCCAGGAAAATGGTCCAGGCCGGGACCCGTGCCGCGTTGGGGATGCTTCCGTTTCCGGGATCGCGGGTCAGCGAGCGCAGGAGCTGCGGCGTTCCGGCGATGCCGGCTGCCAGGTCCTTCTTGGCAGCCTGGAAGTCGTCGGCGTACCGGCGGTTGAAGCCGATCTGGAAGTGCACACCGGCTTCCTCCACAGCTTCCAGCGCGGCATCGAGTTCCTCCAGGGACTGGCCGGCGGGTTTCTCGCAGAAAACGTGTTTCCCGGCGGCTGCGGCCTGCGCGATCAGTGCCGAGTGAAACCGTGCCGGGCTGGCGATGATGACGGCGTCGATCTCCGGGTCCGCAAAGATATCTTCGGCGCTGGCTGTGACCTTGGCGGTGCCCAGTTCCGTGGCAAGGGCCTGGGCGGATTCGACGTTGGGGTCCGCGATGGCGGCCAGCTCAGCACCGGGGACTCGGCGGGCGATGCTCTCGGCATGGAAAGCCCCCATCCAGCCGGAACCGATGAGCCCGATCCGGACGGGTGCGGGACCTGGTGTTTGCTTGTGCGGTATGTAAGCCATTGGCTCGTCCTTTCAGTAATGGATCAATAGAAACCCAGGCAGCTGTTGCATTGGCCTGGAAACTCGATGGAAGCTGGCGGCAGATTTCGTCGGCTACTTCCAGGGTCCGGGTGGAGGCAGCGAGGGGGCGCTGCGGGCTTTGGACCTCACCGCCGTCGGCGAACTGCATCACTGCAGGGAGCTGGGTGTTGACCCCGGACGGCTGCGGCTGGCCGATGTGGCATGCAGCCTTTCTGGCCGGCCAAGGACTTCGGCGAAGCGGGGCCGCCAGTCCGCAGGCACGGCAGCCCGGCGGGTTCCGGCTTCTTCCACGCTGCTCCGCCCCGCCTGCCATGAGACTTCAGTGATGGGCGAACCCAGCAGCCAGGGGATGATGTCCAGCTCGTGGATGGCCGAGTTGGTAATGGCGGATTCCGCTGTGGTGCCGGGGCCCGCAGCGGCGTTGCGGCTGGTGCAGCGGACAATCAGCGGCTCACCCTGGGCCCGTTCCTGCACGGACCTGCGCAGGGCCACGTACCCGGGATCAAAGCGCCGCATGAAGCCCAGCGACAGCAGCGTTGAGTCGTGCGAGGCAACAACGACGGCGTCCACCTCGCTGGAGTTGATCAGCTCGGAAGGATCGGTGGTGATGCGTGCCGATGGAGGCGCCGCTTCCGCGGCCCGCCCGGCGTCGAGGTCTGCTACGAAGGTGACGTCGGCCCCGCTGATGGCGGTGCCCAGGTTCTTGATGTGGTCTGCGCCCATGACACCGGCGCCAATGACGCCAACCCGGATCGGCATGCTGTCTTCCCGTCTGCTGTTCTTTCCTTGCACCATTGGCAGGTAGCGGCGGGCCCGTCCAGTCCATATCCGGCGGGCCCGTCCGGTCCTGCTACACGTGCCGCGGGCTGCTGTCCCTTGACGGCTCGGACGTGTGGCTCACGTCGGCAACCTCGGCCTGGACTTCCTTGACCACATCCCCATGTCCGCCGAGCTGTTCGAGCTCGTGGGCAAGCTCTGCAAGTTCTGCGCCGCCGGCCATCTGGGCCGTGAGCTCGTCCAGGGTGATGTCCTTCTTGTCGTAGTAGCCGATGGACTTGCCACGCTTGAGCAGCAGGAACCTGTCCCCGACGGGGAAGGCGTGGTGCGGGTTGTGGGTGATGAAGATGACCCCCAGCCCGCGGTCACGGGCCTGCAGGATGTAACGCAAAACCACACCCGACTGTTTGACGCCCAGGGCCGCCGTCGGCTCGTCCAGGATGAGGACCTTGGCACCGAAGTACACCGCGCGTGCAATGGCCACGCACTGCCGCTCGCCGCCTGACAACTGGCCGATGGGCTGTTCCACGTCGCGCAGGTCGATGCCCATGTCCGCGAGCTCTTTCTTGGTGATGTCCTTCATTGCCTGGACATCCATCCGCTGGAAGGGCCCTTTTCCGGTGGTCAGCTCGGACCCCAGGAAGAAGTTGCGCCAGATCGGCATCAGCGGCACCACCGCAAGGTCCTGGTACACGGTGGCAATGCCGGCATCCAGGGCCTCCCTGGGAGAGCTGAACTTCCGCTCCTCGCCCATGATCTGCAGCACGCCTTCGTCATGCTGGTGCAGGCCGGCAATGATCTTGATCAGGGTGGACTTTCCGGCTCCGTTGTCACCAAGGACACATGTGACCCTGCCGTTGTCCACGGCCATGGTCACGTCCCGCAGCGCCACGATGTTTCCGTAGTGCTTGCCGACCCCGTCCAAGGAGAGCAGGTGCACCGGAGTGTGCGTCAGCGGGTCCGCCTCGTTCCGGAGCAACGTCTGCTGATCGATTTGTTTGGCATTCATGTTCGGCCCCTTACTTGAGTTCAGCACGGCGTTTGACGATGAGGTTCACGATGGTGGCCAACAGCAGCATCAGGCCCAGGAAGAACTTGAACCAGTCCGGGTTCCACTGTGCGTAGACGATGCCCTTATTGGCCATTCCGAAGATGAACGCACCGATCGCGCCGCCCACGGCGGAACCGTAGCCGCCCGTGAGGAGGCAGCCGCCGATCACCGCGGCGATGATGTAAAGGAATTCGTTGCCGACTCCTTCACCCGACTGCACCGCGTCGAACGCGAAGAGGTTGTGCATGCCCAAAACCCAGCCGCAGAAGCCGACGGCCATGAAAAGCCCGATCTTGGTGGCCTTGACCGGCACGCCCACTGCGCGGGCTGCGTTCTCGTCGCCGCCGACGGCGAAAATCCAGTTGCCCACCTTGGTCCTTAGAAGCACCCAGGAGGCGACCAGGACCAGTGCGATCCAGATGAATACAGTGTTTTTTACCTCTACCCCGGCGATGTTCACGGATGAGGAAAAGACTGCTTTCGCGGAGGCAAATCCATCCATGTTGGAAATGGACGGCGACGAGACGCCGCCTCCGATCAGGCGTGTCAGGCCCAGGTTCAAACCCGTCAGCATCAGGAAAGTCGCGAGGGTGACAATAAAGCTCGGGAGCTTGGTCTTCATCAGGATCCAGCCGTTGATGTAGCCGATGCCGAGTGAAACAACCAAAGCAAGGACCACGCCAACCCATACGTTCACGCTGAAGTACCAGCTGAACATCGACGCTGTAAGGGCGGAACTGATGACTGCTACACCAGTGGAAAGGTCGAACTCCCCTCCGATCATCAGCAAGGAAACGCCCACGGCCATGATCCCGATTGTCGAACTGCCGTAAAGCACGGTGGCAAAAGCATTGGGTTGAATGAACGTCTGTGAAACTGAAGCAAAGAATATAAAGAGGACAATCGCGCCTACCAGGGCGCCGACTTCAGGCCTGCCCAATAGCTTCTGCAGTTGATTGCGTTTACCCACCCGCTCATCCGTGGTTGCTGCCGCTGGCCTCTTGAGTGTATGTGTCGCGGTCATGATGTTCTCCTTTGTGCCTGGCCGTTCCTCGTCCAGAGACACGGGGTGGTTAGCGGACGCCTTGCTGGGCAAACTGGAGCACTTTGGCTGCTGCGGCTTTGTCCACGATGGCCGGACCGGTGAGTACCGGCTGGCCGCCACCGATGGTGAAGCCGCCACGCTTGTTTTGCCAGATTGAATCGATGGCGCCATAACCCTGCAGCCACGGCTGCTGGTCCACGGTGAAGAGGATCTCGCCGTTGGCGATCTTCTGGGCAAGCTCGGCGTTCATGTCGAATGAGGCCACCTTGACCTTGCTGCCGGCGGAGCTGACAGCCTTCAGGATGGTCAGCGTGTACGGGGCACCCAATCCGATGATGGCGTCGGCGTCCGCCGTTGCCTGCAGCTTTGCAGTGACGGTGGAGGATACCTGGGTCATGTCCGTGCCCGTAACGTAGAGGACTTCTGTTCCCGGAATCTTTTCCTTGACTCCAGCGCACCTGGCCTCCAGGCCAACGTGGCCCTGTTCCTGGATCACGCAGATGGGATGGGACACGGATTCGCTCGCGAGTTTCTGGCCAACAGCGGCACCGGCGAGTTTCTCGTTTGAACCGAAGTGCGTAAAGGCGCCCAGTTGCGCGGAGACCGACTCACCGGCGTTGAGGCTGACCACCGGGATGCCGGCATCCGTTGCCTTCTTCAAGGCAGTCTTCAGCGCGTCGGGCTTGGCAAGCGTGACTGCGATGCCGTCGACTTTCTGATCCACGGCCTGCTCGATCAGCTGTGCCTGGCGGCCACCTTCGGGGTCCGAGGTGTACAGGAGCTCCACGTTGTCCTTGGCTGCAGCTTCTTCGGCGCCCTTGCGGACGATGTCCCAGAAGGTGTCGCCCGGAGCCGCGTGGGTAATCAGCGCAACCTTAATCCTGTCAGTGGTGGCCGCCTGTCCGGCGCCGGCGGCCTTGCCACTGTCGGCAGGCTTACCGCCCTGGCTGGAACAAGCACTGAGAGCCATCATCGGAACAACGGCCGCCACCAGGACCGCCTTGCGCCACGAAAACTTCTTCACGATAAATCTCCTTTGATTTTCTGGCTGAACCCACGCTTCCTTACGTGGGTTGAATTGCCTTCCCCACGATCATGGTGATGCGACTCACAAAAGTCAATACTTTGTCCTGTCATTAGCATGTTCTGACGTAATGAAGGGTTACTTTGGGGCGTCCAAGTCGCTGCTGCAGGTACTGCGGCCAGTCAAAACGCAGGATGCCCCGTTGAGACAAGCTCAACAGGGCATCCAAAAAGTGCTCGAGACGATGGTTCGCTAGAAGGCGCGCCGGCTCCCGGCGGCGTCAGGTTCCCTTCCTGCCACATTTTTGAAGTAGTGCTCCAGGTCCTCCAGGCTCTTGTCCTTGGTTTCGGGCACGTACCTTGCGGCAAAGGCGATGGCGCCCACCCCCAGCACGGCGAAGACGAAGAACGTGTTGGAGATCCCAATGGCGGCCAGCAGCTGTGGAAAGCCGAATCCAATCAGGAAGTTCACGATCCACAGCAGGAACGCTGAGGCGCCCATGCCCAGGCCACGGATCTTCAGCGGGAAGATTTCCGAAAGCATCAGCCACGTCACCGGGGAGATGGCGCCCTGCTGGAAGGCCAGGAACGTCACGGTGAGGGACAGGATGACGAACCCGCGGGCTGAGCCTTCAGGCAGGATCAGGGAGAAGAGGCCGATGAGCAGCAGCGCCGCCGTGGTTCCCAACTGGCCGGTGATCAGCATCCTGCGCCGGCCCACCCTGCCCAGCAGCCAGATCCCGACGAACGTGGCCAGGACCGAGATGGCGCCGTTGGCGATGTTGGCCGTCAGCGCCGCCTCCCGGCCGAAGCCGGACTGCGACAGGATCTGTGTTCCGTAATACATGATCGAGTTCACGCCGGTGATCTGCTGGATCACCGCAAGGCCGAGGCCCACGAAGAAGATCCGGCGCAGCCAGGGGATTCCCAGGTCCTTCCAGGAGCCCATCTTGGACTTGTAGTCCTCCACGGCCATGGCTTTGACTTCTTCGAACTCCCTGCGCGCCTCCTCCTGCGAACGGATCCGCTGCAGCACGCTGAGTGTCTCACCGAAGCTGCCGATGGAGGCCAGCCAGCGGGGGCTCTCCGGCATGAAGTTCATCCCGATCCACAGGGCAATGGCCGGCAGGGTGGCGATAACCAGCATCCAGCGCCAGATGCCGCCGGCTTCACCAAAGGTGTTGCCGAGGTAGGCGTTGAAGATGAAGGCGAGCAGCTGCCCGGTGACGATCATGAGTTCGTTCTGGGTGACAATCCGGCCACGCCGGTTGCTGGGCGATACCTCGGCCAGGTAGACGGGAACCGTGACGGATGCGCCGCCCACCGCGAGACCCAGGATGAACCGGGCGGCGATCATCACTTCGGTGTTTGGCGAGAACGTGCAGCCCAGCGTGCCCAGCAGGAAGATGACCGCAAGGACCATGATCATCCTGCGCCGGCCGTTGCGGTCTGCCAGTCGGCCGCCGAACAGGGCACCGAAGGCGGCACCGAACAGCAGCGACGAGGTCACCAGGCCCTCTGTCAGCGGGGTGAGGCCCAGATCCTCCTGCATGTACGGCAGGGCGCCGTTGATGACGCCGGTGTCGTAGCCGAACAGCAGCCCGCCGAACGTGGAGATGATGGTGGCCGTCCGCAGCGCCCGCTGGTGGTTGCCCGGCTGCTTTACAGTTGCCTTACCGGAAACAGTCGAACTCATACGCTGACCTTTTGGACGTACTGCTTCATGGTCTCCAGCTGGTAGCGGGAGACCTCCTCGGCATTTTCATTCTCGGCAAAGACGCTGGAGACCATCACAGTATTCTCGCGGTCCAGGAAGCCGATTTCCTTCAGGCCGCCGAAGAACTCGTCCCAGTTCACGTCGCCGTCGCCGATCTTCAGGTGCTGGTGCACCCGGACCGGGTTGCCTGGCGGGTTGGTGATGTAGCGCAGGCCGTGTGAGGCGTGGTGGTCCATGGTGTCGGCCACGTGGACCAGGCGAAGCTTGTCCCCGGCGGCCCGCATGATATCCAGCGGCGAGTTCTTCATGTGGAAGCTGTGGGACGCCACGTAGACCATGCCCACGTTCTTTGAGTTCACGCCGCGGATCACGCGGATGGCGGCAAGGCCTTCCTCCACGAAGTCGTCAGGGTGGGGGTCGATCAGCAGGTCGATGCCCTCACGCTCGATGATGGGCAGCAGTTCCTCCATGGAGCGGTAAAACGCCCGCTCGGACTCCTCGGCCTTCTCGGGCCGGCCGCTGAACTCGCTGTTCATGGTGCTGACGCCCAGGTCAACGGTGATCTGGATGGCACGTTTCCAGTAGCGGACGGCTGCTTCGCGGGCATCCTCGTCCGGGCCGGACCAGCGGAGCACCGGCAGGACCGAGGCAATCTCGATTCCGGCGTCGCGGCAGGCTTTTTTCAGCTGGCCCACCAGGTCGTCGTCCGCCTTGGGGTGGTTGAAGAAGGGGATGAAGTCCGCGTGCGGGGTCATCTGCATGTACTTGTAGCCAAGGTCCGCCACCACCCTGGGGAATTCCAGCAGGCTGTGCGAGTGGTGGAACGGGGTGGGGTCAAGTGCGATTTTCACGAAAAACACTCCATTGTGGATAAGTCAGGGGAACGGAAAAGGGGACGGAAATGGCTCCGTCCCCCTTCTCCTGTCCTACTTGTAGAGGTCGGGCTTTGCGGCCAGCTTCACGGCGACCTTTTCGCCGTTCTTCTGCGCTTCGACGCCTGCTTCGCAGCACGCTGCGGTGGCGTACCCGTCCCAGGCGGAGGGGCCGCCGATGTCGCCCTTAAGTGCAGCGTCAACCCATGACTGGATTTCGACGTCGTACGCCGCACCAAAGCGCTCCTCGAACCCGGGCGTGACGTTGCCGCCCCAATGGCCGGCGCTGCGGGTGTAGGGTCCCTTGTCGCCGCCAATGCAGACAATGCCCTCTTCGAAGGAGGCCTGCGTAGCCACCTCGTAGCCGAACTTGGCGTTGACATAGATTTCGACGTCGGCCAGGACGCCGGACTCGGTCTCCAGCAGGACGTGCTGCGGATCGTGCTGGCCGTTCGGGGCGTTCCTGGTCGCCTTGCCCAGGCGGACCTGGACGCTGGTGATTTCCTCGCCGGTGAAGAACCGGATGGCGTCGAACTCGTGGACCACGGAGTCGTTGATCAGCATCTCGTTGGTGAAGCCCTCGGGGGTGCCCGGGTTGCGGTGCTGGTGGTGCAGCATCAGCAGTTCGCCGAGTTCGTGGTTGCGGATGATCGAACCCAGCGTGGCGTATTCGGCGTCGAAGCGGCGCATGAAGCCCACCTGGATCCGCTGATGGCCCAGTGCCACCTCGGCTTCGACGATTTTCCAGGACGATGCGGCGTCGGGGGTGAGGGGCTTTTCGCAGAGGATCGGAATGTCCCTGGCGAGGGCCTTGAGCAGGATGTCCTCGTGCAGGAAGCCCGGGGTGGCGATCAGGACGGCGTTGACGTCGCCGTTGTTGAGGGCCTCTTCGGCATCGGCGAGGGCCACTGCGCCGGGGATGCCTTCGATGGCGGCCTGGGCGCGGGCAAGGTCGACGTCGACGACGGCGGCAACTTCCGCGCCATGGATGCGCTTGTTGATGCGCTGGATGTGGTCGGCGCCCATGCGGCCTGCGCCGACGACGGCGACGCGAAGGGTTTCAGTCATTGTTCTGGTCCTTTTGGTGTCTGGGACGGGGTTAGCTGACGGCGGTGCGGGAGCCGCAGGACAGCAGGTAGTTGCGGGTGCGCTTGGCAATGGGCATCGGTACATCGAAGGCCACCGGATACATGTCCTGTTCCACGATGCCGAAGATGGGCCGGTTGAGCGCCTCCACTGCTTCGATGACCGCGCGCAGGTCGGGCAGGCCGGTGGGCGGTTCGGTCATGACGCCGGCCAGGTTGGCGGCGGCCCACGTCATGTTTTCCTCGTTCACCTTCCTGAGGATGTCCGGGTTGATCTGCTTCAGGTGCAGGTAGCCGATCCGGTCCGGGTAGTTCTTGATCAGTTCCAAGCTGGAGGCGCCGCAGTACTCGGCGTGTCCGGTGTCCAGGCAGAGGTTCAGGTACTGGGGATCGGTGGCTCCGAGCAGCGTTTCGATGTCCGCCTGCGCGCCAACGTGGGAGTCGGCGTGGGAGTGGAACTGCTGCTTCAGGCCGAAGTCCTCGATCAGGGTCTTGCCCAGGCGGTTGTGGCCGGCGAACAGGTCGTTCCAGGCCTTTTCACTCAGCGTGCCGCTTTCCACGGCTTCACCGGTGACGTCATCGCGCCACATGGCGGGGATGACCACGATATGCTCGCCGCCCATGGCCGCGGTGAGCTCGGCGACCTTGCGGGCCGGTTCCCAGGCGGTTTCCCACTGGTCAAGGCCGCGGTGGAAGGCGGTAAACACCGTGCCGGCGGAGATCTGCAGGTCGCGCTGCTTCAGCTCCTCCGCCAGGCGGGTGGGGTCGGTGGGCAGGTAGCCGTACGGTCCGAGTTCGATCCACTTGTAGCCGGATTCGGCCACCTCATCGAGGAAGCGTTCCCATGGGGTCTGCTTCGGATCGTCCGCGAACCAGACACCCCAGGAGTCCGGCGCCGTGCCGATGATCAGCTTGTTTTCAGTCATGACAGCGTTGTCCTTTTCGTTGCATCGATTGCTCCGTAACCGCCCTTTTGGACGCTCATAACGGCGGTTACGGAGCAATCGACGGGGGTGTCCTAGTTGGAGGGGAAGTTGTAGGAGGCGCCGGAGGCGTGGTGGGTTTCGGGCCAGCGGGAGGTGACAACCTTGCCGCGGGTGTAGAAGCTGACGCCTTCGGGGCCGTAGATGTGCTTGTCGCCGAAGAGGGAAGCCTTCCAGCCGCCGAAGGAGTGGTAGGCCACCGGGACGGGCAGGGGCACGTTGATGCCGATCATGCCCACGGTGACGCTGCGCTGGAACTTGCGGGCGGCGGCGCCGGAGGAAGTGAAGATGGCGGTGCCGTTGCCGTAGGGGTTGGCGTTGATCAGCTTGATGCCGTCTTCAAGGGTGTCGACACGGACCACAACAAGGACCGGCCCGAAGATCTCTTCCGTGTAAGCCGTCATTTCGGTCTTGACGTGGTCGAGCACGGTGGGGCCGACCCAGAAGCCGTTCTCGTGCCCGGGGACCACCAGGTCGCGGCCATCCACCACCATGGCGGCACCTGCGGCCTCGGCTTCGGTGACGATCCTGACGATGCGGTCCTTGGAGGCGGGCGTGATGACGGGGCCCATTTCGGCGTCCGGCGCGGTGCCGTTGTTGACCTTGACGGCCAGGGCCCGCTCTTCGACCTTCTTGACGATGAGGTCGGCTGCGTCCCCGACGGCCACGGCGACGGAGATCGCCATGCAGCGTTCACCGGCGGAACCGAAGGCGGCGGCGGCGAGGTGGTCGGCGGCGTTGTCCAGGTCGGCGTCAGGCATCACGATGGCGTGGTTCTTCGCCCCGCCCAGGGCCTGGACGCGCTTGCCGTGCCTGGTGGCGGTCTCATGGACGTATTGGGCGATCGGAGTGGAACCGACGAAGGAGATGCCGTCCACGTCCGGGTGGGTCAGCAGCCCGTCAACGGTTTCCTTGTCGCCGTGCAGGACCTGGAACACGCCGTCCGGCAGGCCGGCTTCCTTCCAGAGCTTGGCCAGCAGCAGCGAGGCGGAGGGATCGCGCTCCGAGGGCTTGAGGATGAAGGCGTTGCCGGTGGCGATCGCCATCGGGGCCATCCAGAGCGGCACCATGACCGGGAAGTTGAACGGGGTGATACCCGCCACGACACCGAGGGGCTCGCGGAAGTTGAAGACGTCGATGCCCGTGGAGACCTGGTCCGAGTAGTCACCCTTGAGGAGGGTGGGGATGCCGCAGGCGTACTCGATGACTTCAAGGCCACGGCCGATTTCACCCTTGGCGTCGGAGATCACCTTTCCGTGCTCAGCCGTGACCAATTGGGCCAACTCTTCGACGTGGGCGGCGACCAGTTCCCGGAACTTGAACAGCACAGCGGTGCGCTTGGCCAGGGAGATGTCGCCCCAGGTGTCGGCGGCCTTGCGGGCGGCAGCGACGGCGGTGTCCAGGTCGGCGCGGTTAGCCAGGCGCAGGGTGGCGGAGACGTCGCCGGTGGCCGGGTTGTACACGTTGGTGGTGCGGTCACCCTCGCCGGCGGTTTCGGCACCGTTGATGAAGTGGTTAATGACGGTTTCGGTGGTGGTGGCAGTCATGGGACTCTTCCTTGAGCATTCGAAGGGGATGAAGATGAGGGGTCAGCCGAGGAGTTTGCGCTGGCGGTTCTTGTGGTCGACGTAGGTCTGGAAGGCCTGTTTAGTGGATTCCAGTTCGGAGACCTGGGAGACGGGGACGTCCCACCAGGACTCGGAGGACGGTGCGTCCAGGAGGGGGTCGGATTCGACGTGGATCAGGATCGGGCCACTGTTCTCGGGGGCGGCCTTCGCGTCGCGGATGGCCTGTTCGAGTTCAGCGATGACCTTCTCCCCCGGTTCGATCCGCATGACCTTCACGCCCAGGGACTCGGCGTTCAGGGCCAGGTCCACGGGCAGGGTCTCACCTTCGTCGAAGCTGTGCTGTTCCTCGTTCAGGGCCCGGTACTGGGTGCCGAACCGCTGGGACCCGAGGGATTCGGACAGGGAGCCGATGGAGGCGTAGCCGTGGTTCTGGATCAGGACCACGATCAGTTTGATGCGTTCGGCGACGGCGGTGACCAGTTCGGTGTGCATCATCAGGTAGGAGCCGTCCCCCACCATTACGACGACGTCCCGCACCTGGGCGGCTTCCCCGCCAAGGGCGCCTGCCGCCGTCGTGCCGGCCGCTTCGGCGATCGCTGCACGCTTGACGCCCAGGCCGCCGGGGATCTCGTAGCCCATGCAGGAGTAGGCGTATTCGACGTGGTAGCCGAACGGGTCCCGTACGCGCCACATCTTGTGCAGGTCCCCGGGCAGGGACCCGGCCGCGCAGACGACAACGTCGCGGGGATCCATGGCCCGATTGGTGGCGCCGATGATCTCGTTCTGCGCCGGCAGCGGCGTGGAGCGGGTGTCGAAGGCTTCGTCCACCGTGGCGTTCCAGCGCTTCTTCTCCGCGGCGATCTTCTGTTCCAGGTCCGCCCCTACCCGGTAGCCGCCCAGGGCGGCGTTGAGCTTCACCAGGGCCTTGCGGGCGTCGGCGACGATCGGCAGCGTGGTGCCGTGCTTGTAGGCGTCGATCGGGGCGACGTTGATGTTCACGAAGCGCACATCCGGGTTCTGGAACGCGGTCCGTGACGCGGTGGTGAAGTCCTCATAGCGGGTGCCGATGCCGATGATCAGGTCCGCCTCGGCAGCGATGGCGTTGGCCGCCGTCGTGCCGGTGGAGCCAATGGCACCGAGGGAGAACTGGTGGTCCCAGGGCAGGACGCCGACGCCTGCCTGGGTGTTGCCCACCGGGATCCCCGTCAGCTCGGCAAACTTGGCCAGTTCCTCGTTGGCGTAGGCGTAGAGAACGCCGCCGCCGGCGATGATCAGCGGACGCTTGGCGGCGCGGATGGCTGCGGCGGCCCGCGCGATGTCCTCGTCGTCGGCGTCGGGGCGGCGGATCCGCCATTCCCGCTCGGCCAGGAACTCGGCGGGGACGTCGAAGGCCTCGGCCTGGACGTCCTGCGGCAGCGAAATCGTGACAGCGCCAGTCTCGGCCGGGTCCGTGAGGACGCGCAGGCCGTGGTGGAACGCCGAGAACAGCTGCTCCGGACGGTTCACCCGATCGAAGAACTTGGACAGCGGCCGGAACGCGTCATTAACGGTGATGTCGTACGCGTACGGCTGCTCCAGCTGCTGCAACACCGGGTCAGCGGCGCGGGTCGCGAACGTGTCGGACGGCAGCAGCAGGACAGGGAGCCGGTTGGTGGTGGCGAGCGCGGCACCGGTGAGCAGGTTGGAGGAACCCGGGCCGATGGAGGTGCTGATGGCGTAGGTCTGGCGGCGGCGGGTGTGCCGGGCGTAGCCAACTGCCTGGTGGACCTGGGCCTGTTCGTTCCGGCCCTGGTAGTACGGCATCAGGGCCGGGTCCAGCTGCTGGTACTGCTTCAGCGCCTGTCCCACGCCGGCCACGTTGCCGTGCCCGAAGATCCCGAACGTGCCCGGAATGAGCCGCTCACGGTAGTCAACGCCGCCCACCGTGTCCACGCTGTACTGCCGGGAAAGGTATTCGACGACGGCCTGCGCCACCGTCATTCTGCGCGTTCCTGTTGTTGTGCCCATGGCTAGTTCTCCGCGAGTTCAGTGGTGTGGTGCAGGAGCGAGGCTGCCGCGGCAACAGCGCCGGCGACGTCCCCGTCCGCGGGATAGAGCAGGGTCCGGCCGACGGTGAGGCCCTGGACCCCGGGCAGAGCCAGCGCGGCACCCCAGGTGGCGAAGACCTCGTCCTGGGACCCGTCCGGGTCACCGCCCAACAGGACGGTGGGCATGGTGGTGGCGGCCATGACGCGTTCCATTTCGGCCACCACGGGCACCTTCATCCAGGTGTACGCGCTGGTGGAGCCCAGGCCCTCGGCGATGGCGATGGACTTGATGACCGCGTTGGGAGACAGGTCGTTATGGACCCGGCCGTTCTCGCGGACCGACAGGAAGGGCTCCACCATGGCGATGAGTTTCCGCTCTGCCAGCGAGTCGATGGCCTTCGCTGTCGCTTCCAGGGTCACCACGGTGTCCGGGTCGCCCAGGCAGATACGGGTCAGCATCTTGCCGCCGTCCGCACCAAGGGCCGCCAAAGCGGCGGCGGTGTGGCCGGTGAAGCGGTCATCGAACTCGTTCACCAGGCCGGACAGCCCCCCGCGGTTCATCGATCCGAACACCAGCTTGCCGTCCAGGGCGCCCAGCAGCAGAAGGTCGTCCATGATGTCCGGGGAGGCCAGGACACCGTCAACGGCCGGGTTGGCCAGGGCAATCCGGAGCCGGTCCAGCAGCTGCCGGCGGTCCGCCATGGCCACCGGATCGCTGCCGACAGCCAGGGCGCCGCGGGCGGGGTGGTCGGCGGCGACGATGAAGTTCTGCCGGCCGGCCTTCACGCCGGGGTGGCGGCGGCGTGCCTTCGCGGCACGGGCCACGGCGTCCGGATCTTCCAGGCGGATGGTGCTCAGGTGCTCGTAACGGCGGGGATCATCATCCACGGCGTGGTTCGAGGCAAGGGAGGTGAGGGTCACAGTGCTGCTCCTTCGGGAATGGAAGCGCCGGAAACCGCACCCGGCACGGTACGTCCGCGTTCAGCCAGCAGCGAGGTGACCTCGTCCGGCGTCGGCATCGCATCGGCGCAGGACAGGCGGGAGGCCACAATGGCACCGGCGGCGTTGGCGTAGTCCAGGACCTGTTCCAGCGGCCAACCGGACAGCAGCCCGTGGCAGAAGGCGCCGCCGAAGGAGTCGCCGGCCCCCAGGCCGTTCAGGGTTTCCACCGAGACGGGAGCGGAGACCACGCGTTCGGTGCGGGTCTTGGCCATCACTCCTTCCGCGCCGAGCTTGACGACGGCGATTTCCACGCCGGCGGCCAGCAGCCGGTCCGCCTGCTCATCAGGGGTTCCCTCCCCCACGGCCACGGCGCATTCCTTGTCATTGCCGATGGCGACAGTAACGTGCGGGAGGATCCTGGCCACCTCTGCGCGGGCTTCCTCTTCGGACGCCCAGAACATGGGACGGTAGTCCAGGTCCAGGACGGTGAACTGTCCCCCGGCCAGGCCGGTCCGGGGACGGGCCTGGTGCGCGGCGATGTGCGCGGACCGGGAAGGCTCCTGGCACAGGCCGGTCACCGTGGACCAGAAAATACCGGCCTCGCGGATGGCACGCAGGTCCAGCTCTTCAGCCATGATCTGCAGGTCCGGAGCGGTGGGGAAACGGCCGTAGAAGTACAGCGGGAACTCGTCCGTGGCGGGCTTGATTGCGCAGAATGTCACCGGTGTCTGCAGGCCGGCAACCGGCGTGACAAAGGTGTCGTCGACGTTGAACTTGTGCAGTTCCCGGTGGAGGTAGGTGCCGAACGCATCGTCCCCGGTGCGGGTGATGACGCCGGTCCGGCGGCCGTGCCGGGCAGCGGCAACGGCGACGTTGGACGGTGAACCGCCAAGGTATTTGCCGAAGGAGTTGACGTCCTCCAGGCCAACCCCGATGTCGTTCGGGTAGATATCAACGCTGATGCGCCCGATCGTAAGAAGCTCGTGGGTCACGGGAATCGTGGACCTTTCTGGTGTGGAACTCGGATCCTTTGAGGAGCAGGAGTTCCGGGACTGGCAGGCCGTGGCGTGGGCCACAGGGACTACTTTGCCCTAGATTGAATGTCCTGTCAAAGGTTTGTACTGACATACTTACAACAAGCGTTGAAACGTGCCCATCCCGCTACAAATCGGCACATCCGCACTACTTCCGGGGAACGGCCAACTCGCCGGTCACGTACTGGGCGCGGCCAAACCCGAAGGACCAGTCGCCGGCAGTGTTTTCGACATAGCCAATGAAGACGTCCTCGCCGGCAACCCCCACTGCCGCAAGCTTTTCAGCCACCGCAGCAAAGAGCCGCTGCTTCGCCTCCTGGGATCGGCCGCCCTGGGTGAAGATCTGGATCATCACCACTCCCCCGGTGCGCTCGAAGCCCAGCCCGGCGTCCTGGGCGAAGATCTGGCCCTGCGCGTGTTCGGTGAGGATGTGGAAGTAGTCCCGCTCCGGAATGCCGTATTCCTCAAGGATGGCATCGTGGATGCCGCGGCTCAGCTGCTGCAGCTCATCGGCAGTGCGGCCTTCGTTGACGTCAATGCGAACCAATGGCATGAAGCTTCTCCCTCTAATAGTTTGTATTGACATACTAACAAATCTGATTTTGGCCTAGCACGGCCCCTCTTGCGGCGGGAACCAGAGCGGGCTTAGCATTGATCAACCGAAAGGTTGATAAACGTTTATGTTGATTAAGAGGAGGGGGAATGGTGGCGTATGACGACGCGGCTTTGGACGTGGCTTTCCTTGCCCTGGCCGACCCCGTTCGTCGACGCATCATTGCCCGGTTAAGCCGTGGTCCGGCCACCGTTAACGAGCTGGCCGAGCCCTTCGAGATTTCCAAGCAGGCAGTCTCGAAGCACATCCAGGTACTCGAGCAGGCGAAATTGGTCACCCGCAGCAGGGACGCCCAGCGCAGGCCCGTTCACCTGGACCCCGCACGGCTGGAGGCGCTCACGGCCTGGATCGACCAGTACAGGCTGGTCCGCGAAGGGCAGTTCCGCAGCCTCGATGCGGTGCTTGAATCCAGCGCCGGGCAAACGGCGCCAAAGGCAAAGGACAGGAAATGACCAACCAACTGAAGATCACCGCCCCCGAGGGACTCCCCTACATCGACTTTGAGCGGGAGTTCGACTTTCCGGTGGCGGACGTGTTCCGGGCCCACAAGGACCCGGAACTGGTGGCCCAATGGCTCGGTCCGCGGGGCATGAAGATGGAAATGGACCACTACGACTTCCGTACCGGCGGGAGCTACCGGTACATCCATACGGGTCCGGAGGGGGTGCCGTACGAGTTCCGTGGCATCTTCCACACGGTGCGCGAGAACGAGTTCGCCCTGCAGACGTTCGAGTTCGGCGGTTATCCGGACTCGGTCAGCCTGGAGTCCATGACGTTCGAGGCGCTGGACGGCGGCCGGTGCAGGCTGCGGGGCCACGCCATGTACCAAAGCATGGAGGCCCGGGACGGCATGCTGCACTCAGGCATGGAGGGCGGCATGTCCGAAGGCTATGAGCGGCTGGACGAGCTGTTGGCGGGCGCGTCGGTCTGACGCAGGAGGAGGGCTTCGTCCAGCACGCGGCCAAGGTTGGCGGCATCGTGGGCGAAGCGGCCCAGGAAGAGTCCGTCCGCGGCGGGCAGGCGGGGAAGCAGTCCGGGCCCGGCGCTGCCGCCGTAGATCAGCGGGCAGGCAGGGCCAAGCGTTGCGCGGATCTGCGCCAGGACGGCGTTGACGTGGTGCGGTGGGGCGGGCTCCTGCGCACCGATGGCCCAGACAGGCTCGTAGGCCAGGACCAGGCGGTTCAGCAGGGCCGGGTCACCGGCCGTGGCGGCGCGGACCTGCTCCACGCAAAAGGCGGCGGCAGCTCCGGCGTCGAGCCTGTCCGGCTCGCCGATGCAGAGCAGCGGGGTGAGGGAATGGCCGACGGCGGCACGCACCTTGCGAGCCACCACGGCGTCGTCCTCGCCAAACAGCCGGCGGCGCTCGGCATGGCCGATCTCGACGAGTGAGACGTCGAGTTCGGCCAGCATGCCGGGGCTGACTTCACCGGTCAGCGGCCCGTCGCCCCAGGCGCAGTTCTGTGCGCCGAGGAGTACGGGCGAACCTGCCAGGATCCGCGCGGCGGGCTCCAGGACAGGGAAGGACGGGATGACGAAGACCCGGACCGGGGACTCCGTGGCGGAAGCCTTGCCCAGTCCGGGCCTGTCATCGACGATGGAACGCACCTCCGACAGCCAGCGCAGGCTTTCCTGGTAGCCCAGGTACATCTTGGTGCTGACACCGATGTAGAGGGGGCCCTTGCCTGTGCTGCTGCCGGAGGTGCTCATGGTTTCCTTGCGTGGAGTGGTGGTGTGCTCAGTCGAGCAGGTCGTCGGCCTTGTTCTTGAACCGCCTGGTGGCGAACATCATCGCTGCCGCCACAAATGGCAGGACGCCCAGGGCATAGACGCCCATGGACCCCGTGGGCGACTGCGTGGCTTCGTTGACTGCGGTCCGCAGGATGGGCGCCACGAAGCCGCCCAGGTTGCCCAGCGAGTTGATCAGTCCAATGCCTGCCGCGGCAGCGGAACCGGCGAGGAACGCGGTGGGATATGACCACACCACGGGGCCCACTGCCAGGAAGCTGCAGACTGCCAGGGTTATGAAGATCATGCCCAGGACCGGCTGGTGGTTGGTTCCCGCCCATGCCGAGCCGAAGATGCACAGGCCGGTGGAGATGAACAGGATGGTGCCGAACTTGCGGCGCTTGGCCACGGTGTTTGCAGCCTTGCCGATGAAGTAGCAGGAGAAGATACCGAAGAACCACGGCACCGCGATGAGCAGGCCGACGGCGAGCCCCACTTTCTGCCCGGTCAGGGAGGACACCTGCTGCGGCAGGAAGAACGTCACACCGTAGACAGCGATCTGCAGGCAGAAGTAGATGACGGTGAAGTACCAGACGCGGCCGTTGCGCATGGCGGCGAGGATGCCGCGGGGCCCCGTCTCGTCCTTGATGTTGTCCTCAAGTGCCATGACCTCCTTCAGCGCGTACTTCTCCTCCCCGCTGAGGAATTTGGCCTTCTCCGGGCCGTTGATCAGGAAGAAGAAGGCCGCGATGCCTGCCAGGACGGCGAGCAGGCCTTCGACGAAGAACATGACCTGCCAGCCGCGCAGGCCCGGCACCTGGTCGCCAATGTTGATCAGCCAGCCGGACAGCGGGTTGCCGATCATCTGGGAGAACGGCTGGGCCAGGTAGAAGATGGCGAACATCTGGACCCGCACCTTGTTGGGGAACCATTCGGCAAGGTACATGATGACGCCGGGGAACAGCCCTGCCTCGGTGACGCCAAGAAGGAAACGCAGGATCACGAACGAGGTCTCGCCCTGCACGAACGCGAAGCACGCGGAAACGATGCCCCAGGTGATGGCAATGCGGGCCAGCCAGATCTTGGCACCCACCTTCTTGAGCAGCAGGTTGCTGGGGATCTCGAAGATGGCGTAGCCAATGAAGAAGATGCCGGCGCCGAGGGCGAAGGCCGCCGCGGACACCCCCTTGTCCGCCCCCAGGGCCGCCTCGGCAAAGCCGACGTTGGTGCGGTCCAGGAACGAAACGACGTAGAGGATGACCAGCATCGGCATGAGCCGGCGGGCCGCCTTGGAAATCGCGGACTTCAGGACCGGACGGGCCAGGAGTTCCTTGGATGTTGCGGTGGTTTCTGACACAACACTCTCCTTCGAGTGGTGACGTTGGTGGTTCCCCGCAGGCCGGCGGCCTGCGGGGCTTGTGGCATCCGGTGCGGATGCCGTCAGTGCATGTACAGGCCGCCGTCGACGTTCAGCGTCTGGCCGGAAATGTAGCCGGCGTCCTCGCCGATGAGGAAGGAAATGGCCGCCGCGATGTCTCGGGTGGTGCCCACCCGGTTCACCACCAGGTCCTTAACGAGTTCATCCTTGCGTTCCTCGCTGAGGGTGCCGCCCATAATGTCGGTGTCGATCGGACCGGGTGAGATGGCATTGACCGTGATGTCGTACTCGCCCAGTTCGCGGGCGGTGGCGCGGGTCAGGCCGATGACGCCGGCCTTCGCCACGGAGTACGGGGTCTTGCTGAAGGTTCCTCCGCCGCGCTGCGCGGAGACGGAGGAGATGTTGACGATCCGTCCCACCCGGTTCCTGGCCATCGATTCGGCCGCACGACGGGTGGCGTAGTGGACGCCGTTCATGTTGATGTTCACTACGCGGTCCCACTCGGCGCTGTCGAGCTCCAGGTAGGGAACCGGGGAGCTGACGCCCGCGATGTTTGCCAGTGCCACCAGTTGGGGAAGCTCGGCTTCGATCTCGTCGATGGCGGCACGCACCGAGGCTTCGTCGCCGATGTTGGCACCGGCGCCGTGGGCTTTGACGCCGTGCTTTTCGGCCAGTTCCTTGGCCAGGTCCTTGCTGGCGGCATCGTCAAGGTCGATCACACCGATGTTCCAGCCGCGCTCGGCAAGGTAGTCCGCGGTGGCGCGGCCAATGCCGCGTTCAGAGACTGCACCGGTGACGATCACCGTGCGCTCTGCGGGGAAAACTGTCATGGAATGTTCCTTCCGGTTGAGGGAAAGCAGGGCTAGGACAGCGGGGCCGGGCCCAGGTCCTCGATGAGCTTCTGCATGGCGACGTAGGCCTTGTTCCGGTAGGCAACCAGGGCTGCCGTGCGCTCTGCCGGGACATCAAGGAAGCCGGAGCCGGTCTTGGTGCCCAGCTGGCCGGCGTCGACCTTTTCCTGCAGGATCTGCGGGGTGGCGAACCGCTCCGGGAAGCCGGTCTGCAGCGACTTGTAGCAGAAGGCGTAGACGTCCAGGCCTGCCATGTCGGCGATGGCGAAGGGGCCGAAGAACGGCAGGCGGAAGCCGAAGGTGGTGCGGACCAGGGTGTCCACGTCCTCGGCGGTGGCGATGCCTTCCTCCACCACCTGGGCGGCTTCGTGGAAGAGGGCGTACTGGAGCCGGTTCAGCACGAAGCCGGTGACGTCCTTGACGGTGGCGGTTTCCTTGCCGGTCTCCCCCACGATGGTGCAGGCGGCCTGGACGGTTGCCTCGGAGGTCCCCTCGTGCGGGATGACTTCCACGCCGGGAATGAAGGGTGCCGGGTTGGAGAAGTGGACGCCCAGGAAGCGCTCCGGGTTGTCCACCACTTCGGCGAGCTTGGCGATGGAGATGGTGGAGGTGTTGGAGCCGATGATGGCATCGGGCCGGGCGGCGGCACTGATCCGGCCGAGGGTGGCGTGCTTGATCTCGAGGACTTCCGGCACGGCCTCCTCGATGTATTCGGCGTCCGCTACCGCTTCTTCGATGTCCTTGGCTGCCCACAGGTTTTCCTTGAGCAGGTCCGTGGCGTTGGCCGGGAAGAGGCCTGCTGCCACAAACTCGTCGGATTCCTTCAGGAGCCGTTCGTAGTTGCTTTGGGCGATTTCGGCGGAGACGTCCGCCAAGGCCACGCGGGCTCCGGCAAGTGCCAGGACCTGGGCGATTCCACCGCCCATGTAGCCTGAGCCGACGACGGCGATGTTACGGGTGCTCATGTGGTTTCAAGTCCTTCCGACGCGCCCTCATAGGAGCAGATGGCGTCTACTTTGGCCGCGGATGCGGAGTTTTCATCGAAGCGGTAGTTGAGCCACTCGCCCACCAGCTTCTTGGCCAGTTCCAGGCCGATGACGCGCTGGCCCATGGTCAGGACCTGGGCGTTGTTGGACAGCACGGAGCGTTCCACGGAGTAGCTGTCGTGCGCGGTGACGGCCCGGATGCCCGGTACCTTGTTGGCGGAGATGGCGACGCCCAGGCCGGTTCCGCAGATCAGGAGGGCGCGGTCCGCTTCACCGGCGGCCACTTTGCGGGCGGCGGCGACGGCCAGGTGGGGGTAGGCGGTGGTGTCGTCGGCGCCGACTCCCACATCCTCCACCGAGGCGACGCGGGGGTCCGTCTCCAGCAGTTCGCGCAGGGCGTTCTTGTATTCGACGCCGGCTTCGTCATTGCCGACGACGATGCGCCAGCCCGGCTGGGATTGCTCAGTCATAAGGGTTCTCCTTTAGTGGCTTTCGATGGTGGCGGCGTAGTCGGCCAGCCTGCGGGCGATGAGGCCGAAGGACACAGCACCGGGGTCGGGGTGGCCAAGGCTCTTTTCGGCCAGGGGACGGGCGCGGCCCTTCTTCGGGCTGAGCCCGGAGGTCTCGTCAGCGGCTTTTGCTGCCGCCTCCGCTGCTGCACGGAGGCTCCCGGCCAGGCTGCCGCCGTCGTCTATTGCGCGGTTGAAGGTCTCGGCGAACGGAAGCAGAGCGTCCACCATGGTCTTGTCCCCCGCTTCGGCCTTGCCCAGGGTGATGATGGCGTCGCGGAGGGCGTTGACGGCGGCGGCTGCGTCGGCCGCGGTGTAGGAGTCCTTGCTGCCAAGGGTCCTGCCGACGGCAGTGACGGCAGCGCCCCACAGGGCCCCGGAGGTGCCGCCGGCGCGTTCGGCCCACTGCTCCCCCGCCGCCGTGAGGAGTTCCTCAAGCCCCGCACCGGACGCGCGGGACTTCTCGGCGGCGGCAACGGCGGCATCAACTCCGCGGCGCATGCCGATGCCGTGGTCGCCGTCCCCGGCGATCGCGTCCAGTTTCCCAAGCGCGTCCTCATGTTCGACGACGACGGACCGGGCTTCCTTCAGCGCGCCCACCGCCGTGGCGGCCAGGGCAGTCGACGCCGGGGTGGCGGCCAGCGCCGGCGCCGTTCCCGCCTCGGCGAGGGACTCCACGGACCGGGCACGGCGCGGGGCCAGGTTGCCTTTGCGGAAGGCGGGCGTGTCGGCCGGCGCTGCCCACAACTTTTCCAGTTCCCCGTCCAGCCAGAACAGCGTCAGGGACAGTCCGGACATGTCCAGGCTGGTCACCAGTTCGCCGCACTCCGGCTCCACGATCTCCAGTCCGGCCCCGGTCAGCAGCGCTTCGATCTTGCCGAACAGCAGGAAGAGTTCGTCGTACTTGACCGTTCCCAGGCCGTTCAGGATCGGCACCACCCTGGTGCCCGCGGCGTCCGGCTTGTCCTTGAGCAAGCCGTCCACCAGGAGCCGGGCGAGCTCGCCGGCGGTGGGCAGGGGCTGCTCGGAGATGCCCGGTTCACCGTGGATGCCGAGCCCCACGGACATCATGCCGTCGGGCACGGTGAACAGAGGTTCGGCTGCTCCGGGAAGGGTGCAGCCGGCAAAGGCAACGCCGAGCGAGCGGGTGTGGTGGTTGGCCTTGATGGCGAGGCGCTCCACCTCGTCCAGGTCAAGGCCGGCTTCCGCTGCCGCGCCGGCCACCTTGAAGACTGTCAGGTCGCCGGCGATGCCGCGGCGCTTGGCGATTTCCTCCAGCGGAGCGCTGGCGATGTCATCGGTGACCAGGACGGTCCGGGTTTCGATGCCTTCGGCGTTCAGTTTGTCCTGGGCCTGGCCAAAGTGGAGGACGTCGCCGGCATAGTTTCCGTAGCTGAGCAGGACTCCGCCGCCGGTCTGGGATGCCTTGGCCACGCGGTACACCTGCCCCGCGGAAGGGGACGCAAACATGTTGCCGCAGGCGCTTCCTGCGGCCAGCCCGGCGCCCACCAGGCCGGCGAAGGCCGGGTAGTGGCCGGAGCCCCCGCCGATGACCAGTGCCACCTGGCCGGCGGGTGATTCGGTGGAGCGGACAACGCCGCCGTCAACGCGCGCAACGTACTGGCGGTTGGCGGCCACGAAGCCGTCGAGGGCGTCGTCTGCGAACTGCGCTGGATCGTCAAATATCTTTGTCATGATTCCTCGTTGAACCGGTTGTCTCGGTTGGGATGCCTGCCGGCTAGCGTGCGGGGACTGCCGCCGGAGTTTGCCGGCCCTGGGCCACCAGGCTGGTGCCCAGGGCATAGCCGTCCCGCTTAGGCAGGACCTGGCGGCGCAGGTAGTCCTGGTTGGCGGCGGTGACGCTCAGTCCGTCGCCACCGTAGTGCTCGGTGCAGATGATGCCCTGGAAGCCGACGGAGATGGCGAACTGGAAGGCCTCGCGGTAGCTGATGAGGCCTGATTCCATAGGGGCCGGCATGGCGACGTACTGGTTCCGGGCCTGGTTTTCATCGCGGATGTAGTTCTTGACGTGCCAGTAGTTGGAGTACGGCAGGGTCTTGTGCACCAGTTCGCGCCAGTCCTCGATGGGGCGGTGCAGCCGGATCAGGTTGCCCAGGTCCGGGTTCAGCCCCACGTTGGGCAGGTCGATGTCCTGGACCAGCTGCACGGAGGAATCTCCGGTGCCCAGGTAGGTGTCCTCGTACATCTCCAGGGACACCAGGAGGCCAAGTTCGGCGGCGTGCTTGCCCACTTCGCGGATGCGGGTGACGGCGTTGTTCCAGCTTTCCTTGTCCCCCACCGGGTCCTTGTGGCCCTCCACGGTCCAGAACCACAGCTGCTTCCGCTGCTCGGGGGTAATGGCCTGGTGGAGCCCGATCGAGACAACCTCGCAGCCAAGGTGCGCTGCGGCCTCGAGGGTTCGGTGGGTGTAGGCCAGGTTGTCTTCCCAGTTGCCTTCCTCGATCACGCTGCGCCGGATGGCGGAGATGGAGGGAAGTCCAAGGCCGGCGGCCGTGGCGGCGGCTTTCAGTTCGTCCAGCCGGGCACTGGAAAGATCGCCGGGACGGACCCAGCTGTCGGTGAGGTCGGCATTGGTGAAACCGGCGTCGGCCACTTCTTCGAAGACCTGCTGCCAGTCGCTGGCAGGGGCGTCCTGGACGGCGGTTCCGTCCGGCCTGGTTCCGGGGAACTGCAGCAGGGCGGCGGCGATGGGCCAGTTTTCAGCGGTGTACGGCATTGTCACTCCAGATCGTGAATCGCATTTCCTATAGGATCTACGTTGGTTATGGATCCTGTCAAGGGTTCGTTTGTGGACTCCCAGGGATGGAGTCAAGGGATGAGGGGCTCGCCGGCCCCTGGGCGTGCTGCTAGCTGCGCACTTCGCTGTCGTGCTGCGAGCGCTGCTTGACGCCCTCGATGTGGTCGATCATTTTCTGCCGGGCGAGTTCGGCGTCGCCGGCTTCAAAGGCCTTGAGGATCTCGGTATGTTCCGCGATGGCGTAGTCGGCGTCCGTTACGCCCAGGCCGCCAAAGAAGCGGAAACGCTGCACTTGGCCACCCAGCGCGTTGTAGGCGGACAACAGGAACTGATTGTCCGCCGATTCGGCAATGAGCCGGTGGAACCGCTCATCCGCTTCCCAGTACGCGCGGAACTCGGCGAACGACGGGCCCCGAGGTGCGGCTTTCAGGTCCTCGATGGCCTGCTGGAGCTGCCCGGTCAGTTCCTGGTCTGCGTGCTTGCAGGCCATGAAGGCGTTGGCCGGTTCGATCACCAGCCGGGCGTCCATCAGGTCTGCCAGCTCTTCCGGAGAGAACAGCGGGGCTACCCGGTAGCCGCGCAGGGCCATCCTGCGAACCATGCCGGTGGCTTCCAGCCGGGCAAGCGCCTCCCGCACGGGCGTTGGTGAGACGTCCAGTTCCCTGGCCATCCCGTCGATACTGACGGGGGTGCCTGCTTCCAGCCGGCCGTCCATGAGGGCAACCAAAAGCGCCTCATAGACGTGGTCCGCGAGGACCTGCCTGCTCACCCCGCCGGTGGCCTGGTTCTTGGTTGCCATGTAGAAATCCTATAGCCGCTGCAGAGGCGGGACGTAGCGGATGACGCGCCCCGGCCACGGTGCCGTGCGGCCGCTGGGCCGTACGGCACCGTGCGCCAGGGGTGCCAGGAAAGCAGGGGCGTCAGGAAACCTGCAGGCCGCCGTTGATGTCATAGGTCGCGGCCGTGATGTAGCCGGCATCCTCGCTAAGGAGGAACCCGATCAGGGCCGCCACTTCCTCCCGGGTTCCCACCCGGCCCATCATGATCCCCTCGGACATCTGCGCCTTGCGCTCATCGCTCAGCGTTCCGCCCATGATGTCCGTGTCAATCGGGCCCGGTGCGATGGCGTTCACTGTGATGTTGTGCTCACCGACTTCACGCGCGAGGGCACGGGTGAACCCGAGGATGCCGGCTTTGGAGGCACTGTAGGCAACCTTGGAGTAGGTTCCACCTCCGCGCTGGGCGGAGATGGAGGAGATGCTGACGATCCGTCCCAGCTCCCGCTCAATCATGCCCTTGAGGACGCGCTGGGACACCACGAAGGTGCCACGCATGTTGATCGCGAAGACCTTGTCCCATTCCGCCACGGTGGTTTCCATGAAGGGAGTGGGGGAACTGATTCCGGCCAGGTTGACCAGTCCCACGATGGGCGGAAGGGACTGCTCGATTTCGGTGATGGCACGATCCACCGACGCCTCGTCCGAGACGTCGGCGCCCACGCCGATGGCCTTGACGGCACGGCTGGAGCCAATTTCCGCTGCGGCCGCCTTGGCGTCTTCGGCGTTGATGTCCAAAATGGCGATGGACCAGCCCTGGCTGGCCAGCCGGTCTGCGGTTACGCGGCCAATGCCCCGGGCGGATGCCGCCCCGGTCAGGACTGCGGTACGTTCTGTGGGGAATGCGTGCTCTGTAGTCATTGCTGTTTCCTAATGTTTTTCGGCGGCAGGAACGGTGGCTGCGGGGGCGGAGACACCTTCAGGCCGGTTGCGTGCATAGAGGTAAGTGGCGACGGCGGTCACGGCAAGGCAGGCGGCCAGGAACACCAGGCCCGTCTGGCTGTTTCCGGTGGCGTCCTTGAGGATGCCCACGATGTAGGGGGCCACGAAGCCGCCCAGGTTGCCGAGCGAGTTGACCATGGCCAGTCCGGCGGCTGCCGCGGCGCCGGTGAGGGCGGCGGACGGCATGGCCAGGAAGGGTGCGATCGCGGAGTAGATGCCCATGGCTGCCAGGGTCAGGAAGACCATGGCAAGCACCGCGTTGACCGGGAGCAGGAAGCCGGCTCCCAGGAGGCCGACGGCGGCAAGCACCATGCTGACGCTGGCATGCCACACGCGGTTGCCCGTACGGTCGGACCGCTTGCTCCAGAAGTACACGAACACCGCGGCGATGGCGTACGGGATGAAGACGATGAACCCAACCTGCGTTGAGTCAAACTTGCCCAGTGCCTTGACGATGGTGGGCAGCCAGAGCCCCAGGCCGTAGATGCCGCAGACCAGGCCGAAGTACAGCGCGGAGTAGGCGATGGTGCGGGGGTCCTTGAGGCCGGCCAGGAAGTTGTGGTTTCCGGACTTCTGCTTGTGGGCCAGCTCAGCGGCCATGGTGGTCGACAGCCATTCACGCTCTTCCGGCTTGAGCCACTTGGCGTGCTCAGGGCGGTCGGTCATGACGAACGGCGTGATGATGCCGAGGATGATGGCCGGAATGCCCTCGAGGATGTAGAGCCACTGCCAGCCGTGCAGGCCGGCCACGCCTTCCAGGTTCAGGAGCATGCCGGACACTGGTGCGCCCAGGGCGTTGGAGATGGGCTGGGCGAGGATGAAGATGCCCAACACCGTCACTCGCTGGGCCGCCGGGAACCACAGCGTCAGGTAGAAGAGGATCGCCGGGAAGAAGCCGGCCTCTGCCGCGCCGAGGAGGAAACGGATGACATAGAACGTGGTTTCACCGTTCACCAGGAACATGGCAGTTGCGAAGATGCCCCAGGTGATGAGGATTCTGGCGATCCATTTGCGGGCACCATACCGGTACATGCCGCCGTTGCTGGGGATCTCAAGCAAGGCGTAGCCAAGAAAGAAGATGCCGGCGCCCAGGCCGTAGGCGGCCTCGGTCAGGCCGATGTCGCCCTGCATGCCGAGCTTGGCGAAGCCCACATTGTTCCGGTCCAGGTAGGCGATGAAGTAGAGAAGGACGATCAGGGGCATCAGCCGCCGGCGTACCTTGCGGAGGGTGGTCTCGCCCAGCTGGCTGAGGGCGGGGGCAGTGGTGCGGGAGGTCATCGCAGGCCTCCGGGGGTGGTGTGGGGACCCTCAAAAGGGAAATGCGCGCGCATGACGACTCCTTTGGCTGGCGGCATTTGGGGGGTGATATCAGATGTCTGATGTCTGACTGAGATTCTAGTCACAGGTGCTTGTGGGCGTCAACATAATGGCTGCGCACGCGGACAGGGAGGCAGGCCACCGGGCCCTGGCCGGCCCGGCGGGTTCCGAGCGGGCAAGCCCCTAGCGGCCGGTGGTTCCGCTGCGGCTGGACATGGCAAGGAACTGCTCGTAGTCCTCAAAGGTCTGGGTGATATGGGCATCCATGGTGGACCGCGCCGTGGCTGGATCGCCCGCAGCGATGGCCGCCAGGACCATCTTGTGGTGGTGGATGGCGTGGCGCTGCACGTCCGGGAAGGCTGAAGTTTCCCGGCGCATGGCGTACAGCAGCGTGGAGAGCTGTCCCAGCAGGGCGGGTACGAACGGGTTGCCGGATGCACGCAGCACGGTGTCATGGAAGGCGATATCGGCCACGGTCAGTGCATCGACATCTCCGGCCAGGTGCGCCGCTTCCATCTGCTCCACGCTGTCCTGCAACGCAGTGAGGTCAACCGGGCGGTGCCGGGAGGCAGCAAGTTCGGCTGCCCCGGTCTCCACCATGCGGCGTACCTCCAGCAGGCGGAGTGCCACCTGGTCCGAGGCCACTCCCCTGGAGGCTGCACGCATGATGGCGTCCAGCCCGGTCCAGCGCTCGGGCGGGTTGACGAAAGTGCCCCGGCCGCGCTTTACGTAGACAACGTCCTGCGCTTTGAGCACCTTCATGGCTTCCCGGGCCGTCAGCCTGCTGACGCCCGATTCCTTGGCGATGTCAGCCTCCGGCGGCAGGGCGTCGTCGGCCTTTATTTCCCCGCTGATGATGTGCTCGAGGACCTTGTCCACGACGGCGTCGACCAGGGTGGGTCGCGTTTCTGCCATCGTTAATCCCCTGCCTGCGCGCCCGGGGCGCCCGTTTTTCCTGTCCCAACATTACTCGACCGGGTTGGGCAGGCGCCGCCCGCCGTCGTCGTCATTCGTTAAACAACGAACGCGGGGCCACCCGGGGTCCGTCCCATCACTGGAAACGGACCGGGGGTGGCCCCGCGTAGTGAAGTGCTGCCTAGAGGGCGGCGTAGACCTCGCGGAGCAGCTTGGCGGTCTCGGACGGCGTCTTGCCGACCTTTACGCCGGCAGCCTCGAGGGCTTCCTTCTTGGCCTGCGCGGTACCGGCGGAACCGGAGACGATGGCGCCTGCGTGGCCCATGGTCTTGCCTTCGGGGGCGGTGAAGCCGGCAACGTAGCCGACGACCGGCTTGGTGACGTTGGCCTTGATGAAGTCGGCTGCGCGCTCTTCGGCGTCGCCGCCGATCTCACCGATCATGACGATGGCCTTGGTCTCGGGGTCAGCCTCGAACGCGGCCAGGGCGTCGATGTGCGTGGTGCCGATGATGGGGTCGCCGCCGATGCCGATGGCGGTGGAGAAGCCCAGGTCGCGCAGTTCGTACATCATCTGGTAGGTCAGCGTGCCGGACTTGGAAACCAGGCCGATGGGGCCCTTGCCGGTGATGTTGGCGGGGGTGATGCCAACCAGTGCTTCGCCGGGGGTGATGATGCCGGGGCAGTTCGGGCCGATGATGCGGGTGACCTGGTTGCCGTCGGCGTCCACCTTGGACTGGGCCAGGGCCCAGAATTCGGCGGAGTCCTGGACGGGAACGCCCTCGGTGATGACCACGACCAGGCCGATGCCGGCCTCGATGGCTTCGACAACGGCGTTCTTGGTGAATGCCGGCGGCACGAAGACGATGGAGACGTCGGCGCCGGTTTCAGCCATGGCTTCCTTGACGGTGCCGTAGACGCTGATTTCGTTGTCGCCGTGCAGGACCGTGGTGCCGGCCTTGCGGGCGTTGACGCCGCCCACGATGTTGGTGCCGGCCTTGAGCATCAGGGCGGTGTGCTTGGTGCCTTCGCCGCCGGTGATGCCCTGGACGATGACCTTGGAGTCTTTGTTCAGATAGATAGACATGGTGCGTCCCTTTACTTCGCTGCGTTGGCGAGCTCGGCGGCCTTGTCGGCGCCCTCGTCCATGGTGGCGGCCAGGGTAACCAGCGGGTGGTTGGCCTCGTTGAGGATGCGGCGGCCTTCCTCGACGTTGTTGCCGTCGAGGCGGACTACCAGCGGCTTGTTGGCGGCGTGGCCCAGTTCGGCCAGTGCGCCGACGATGCCCTTGGCGACAGCGTCGCAAGCGGTGATGCCGCCGAAGACGTTGACGAATACGGACTTGACCTGCTCGTCGCCCAGGATGACGTCCAGGCCGGCGGCCATGACCTCGGCCGAGGCTCCGCCGCCGATGTCCAGGAAGTTGGCGGGCTTGACGTTGCCGTGGTTTTCACCGGCGTAGGCAACGACGTCCAGGGTGGACATGACCAGGCCTGCACCGTTGCCGATGATGCCCACTTCGCCGTCAAGCTTGACGTAGTTGAGGTCCTGCGCCTTTGCCTTGGCCTCAAGCGGGTCTGCAGCGTCCTTGTCCTCGAGCTGCGCGTGCTTGGCGTGGCGGAAGTCGGCGTTCTCGTCCAGGGAGACCTTGCCGTCCAGTGCCACGATCTCGCCGGCGCCGGTCTTGACCAGCGGGTTGACCTCCACCAGGGTTGCGTCTTCCTTCTTGAAGACATCCCAGAGCTTGAGGATCACGGCGGCGACCTTGCCGCGCAGTTCCTCGGCGAAGCCTGCGGCTGCGACGATTTCGTCGGCCTTGGCCTGGTCGATGCCCACGGCGGGATCGATGGCGATCTTGGCCAGCGCTTCGGGACGTTCGACGGCGAGCTGCTCGATCTCCATGCCGCCTTCAACCGAGCACATGGCCAGGTAGTTGCGGTTGGCGCGGTCCAGCAGGACGGAGAAGTAGAACTCCTCGGCGATGTCCGCACCCTGGGCAATCATCACCTTTTTGACGGTGTGGCCCTTGATGTCCATGCCCAGGATGTTGGTGGCGTGCTCAAACGCCTCATCAGCGGACTTTGCGACCTTGACGCCGCCGGCCTTGCCACGGCCGCCTGCCTTGACCTGTGCCTTGACAACGGTCACGCCGCCGATCTTCTCAGCAGCTGCCTTTGCTTCTTCTGGGGTGTACGCCACGATGCCGGCAAGCACGGGTACACCGTGCGCCTCGAACATATCGCGCGCCTGGTATTCAAACAGGTCCACGGTTTAGTGTCCTTCTACGTCGAAGTAGTTTCTGTACAGTCGGACACCATCTGTACGACGATGACCGGGCTGCGGATTGCACGCACCGGCGGCCTGTCTGGAAACGAGCCACGCGGCGTAATGCTCCATGGGGAACTCTAGTCCTTTGGAGGGACCGGGCCGTCCCAGACTACCCCTTATGTGAGTAAGCACACTATTCTATGGAGCGTAGAAAAACCGCGGAATTACGGGGTTTTTGGGCCCTCCTGCTGCGGCGGCTGGCCGCTTTTTGCCGCCCCCTGAATCAGCTCGTAACGTTTGGGCGAAACGAAGAATCCGACGCCGGCGGAGACGTTTCCGCATGCCACGCCGCGGTTGTACGCGGAGCAGCGCAGTCCGTTGCGTTCCAGGTTCTGCCCGTCCGCAAGCACGGGCAACTGGGTCAGCGTTCCCTCCTTGCTCCCCTTGGGCCCGTAGGTTCCTTCCATGGATGTGACGCCGGAGCGGCATTCACCGTATCGGGCGGTGTCCGGCGACAGGAGGGCCACACCGCCCAGGTAGCCAAGGTGGGTTCCGGCGCAGTCGTCCTTGATATCGCCTGGCTCGGGCGCCGGATAGGAGGCGAGCTCGCAGTGGGCTACCGGGACGATGGGCAGCTTGTTGTTGGCGGCGTCGCTGTAGCGGTTCTGCTCGTAGGGCAGGTTCAGGTGTTCCCCGCGGGCGGACGTGAGCGAGCACGCGATGGTCCGGTCGGCGGTGATGAAAGAGAGGACATCTGCGCCGCTGGAGAACGTTTTCGCATCGGCCAGTGGCGCCTTTTCCAGCTGCTCCATGGGGTGCAACGGAGCCGGCGGAACGTAGGCCGGGTCCTTGGTGGTCACCGTGCAGCCCGTGGCGGTGATAAGGAAAAGGGCGGCGAGCATCCCCCATACAGTCCGTCGCATGGCCTCCATTATGCCCGGCCGCGGAAAGTCAGGGACGCTCAGCCACTGGTGTTAGCCGGCGCGGCCCTCAGGCAACCCGCGTGTGACTGCCGGGTCCGGCCCGTCAGCGGACGATCTTGAAGTTGAAGGCCGGCGTACCAAGTGCACCCCAAAGGCGCAGCCAGACAGGCAGCAGCATCTCGGTTCCACGGGCGGTCGTAATGTCGCCGAGATCGATGACGTCCTGGTGGCCGAAATCCTTCAGGATCCCGGTGACTATGGCCTTCGCCTCCGCATCGTTACCGGAAACGAAGACGGAACCAGGGTCAGGCAGCAGTCCGGGACGGACCATCAGGTCCGCATTCAGGGTGTTCAGCGCCTTCACCACCCGGGCAGTGGGGAAGGCACGCTGGATTTGCTCAGCCAGCGAATCGGTGTCCTTCACAAAAAGGGTTGGCGGCATGCCGTTGCTGAAGTCGAGCGGGTTGGCAATGTCCAGGACCACCCTGCCATCGAGGCTTCCATCCCCAACCTGCCCCAGAACGTCAAGGGATGCTCCGCCGTTGGTCGCGTTGACGATAAGCTCGGCGCCTTCAGCGGCGTCGGAGAATCGCGCAACCTTGATGTCCGGGTGTTCGGCGGCCCAGGCGGCGAAGGCCGGGTTGCCCATCGCATCCGCCGCGTTCCGGGCCATGGCGGCGTCAGGATCGCGGGTGCCGACGGTGACGGAATGGCCGAGCTCTGCGAGGCGTGCTGCGATGGTCCGTCCGACCATGCCGGTCCCCAGTACTGCTGACTTCATGCTGTTCTCCTGTTCGCGCGTGGTCCGCACATTCAATGTGACGGATCGTTCCCAAGTTTGTGACGGATCGTTCCGTCTGTCAAACTTGGTGCGTCGATGTCGGAGCGATTAGGGGGAGTGTTGTGGTGCGCAGGACTGCTGAGGAAAATCGGCGCAACGTTCTGGAAGTTGCCACGCGCCTGTTTTATGCGCTCGGTATCCGGGCTGTGGGAATGGATGCCGTCGTCAAAGAGTGCGGGGTGGGCAACGCCACCGTCTACCGGCAGTTTCCTACCAAGGATGCACTGGCCACCGCCTACGTCCAGGGCCGGGCCGACGCCTGGTTCGAACGCATGCGTGATGCCGCCGGCGGGGAAGCGGCTCCGCAGGACAAGCTCGTTGCCGTCTTCGAAGTACTGGCCACGGACTGCGCCGGGAGCGGCTACCGGGGGTGCCCCATGTTGAACACCAATACCGAGTTCCCCGAGGGGTCGCACCCGGCCCATCTGGCAGCCGTCGCGCACAAGCAGCAGGTCCGCGACTGGTTCCGCGAACTGGCGGCCGACGCCGGCGCCCAGGATCCCGATCAGCTTGCCGAGGAACTCCTCATCGTCCTCAACGGCGCATATGCCACGGCCGCGGTCCTGGACGGCGCTGCATACGGGGCCCGGGCAGTGGCCATGGCCCGCCGCCTCGTGGCCGGGTCCTGCCCGGGCACGTAGCTGATGCTGCACCCGCCGCGCCCGCCGCACCGCACGCTGACGGGGCGGCGCGGGCGCGGGCGTTCCTAGGCGTCGAGTTTGGTGAGCGGGGCGTAGCGCAGCAGCAGGCGCTTTTCACCGACGTCGAACTTCACCTTTGCCACGGTCTTGTCTCCGGCCCCCTCGAGGGCCAGGACCGTTCCGTTGCCGAAGCTGGTGTGGTTGACCTTGTCCCCCACGCTGACGGCGATAATTTCCTTCTGCGGCTGCACCCGGTTCTTGGCGATGAACGCCGGAACGTCGGCATTGAAGCCGGCCGAAGAATCTGCCGCGGCTCCGCGGGCGGTACCGGCGCCCCAGAACGATCCGCTGTACCGGCCCGAGCCGATTGAACCGCCGCCGGCCCACGACTGCCGGCTGGTTCCTTCCCGTTTCCATTCCAGGAGCTCCGCGGGGATTTCCTCAAGGAATTGGCTGGCCGGGTTGTATTGGCTCTGGCCCCACATGCTGCGTACCTCGGACCGGGTCACGTACAGCCGCTTCCGGGCACGGGTAAGGCCCACGTAGGCCAGCCGGCGTTCCTCAGCCAGTTCCTTGGGGTCGGTGGCGGAGCGTTGGTGCGGGAAGAGCCCGTGCTCCATGCCGGTGAGGAATACCACCGGGAACTCCAGGCCCTTGGCGGTGTGCAGGGTCATCAGCGTTACCACGCCCAGCCGTTTGGCCTCGGCGACGGCGGCGTCAATGTCCGCGCCGGGGGCATCCGGGATCTGGTCGGCGTCTGCCACGAGGGACACCTGTTCCAGGAATGCGCCGAGGCTGCCCTCGGGATTTTCCTGTTCGTACTCGCGCACCACGGCCACGAGCTCGGCCAGGTTTTCCACGCGGGACTCGTCCTGCGGATCGGTGCTGGACCGCAGCGCGGCAAGGTAGCCGGTTTGCTCGAGCACTGCTTCGAGTGCCGCGGCAGCCCCGGACCCGGCAGCCACTTCGGCGAGGTCGTCCAGCATTTTCACGAAGCCCAGGACGGCGTTGACCGAACGGGTGGCCATGCCGGGCGCCTGGTCGGCGCGGCGGGCGGCGGCCATGAAGGACGTGCGTTCGCGGCTGGCGAGGGCCGCCACGGCGCCTTCCGCACGGTCGCCGATGCCGCGCTTGGGTTCGTTGAGCACCCGGCGGAGGTTGACGTCGTCGTCCGGGTTCACCAGGACGCGCAGGTAGGCCAGGGCGTCCTTGATTTCCTTGCGCTCGTAGAAGCGGGTGCCGCCCACCACCTTGTACGGCAGGCCCACGCGCACCAGCACGTCCTCGATGGAACGGGACTGGGCGTTGGTGCGGTAGAAGATGGCGACGTCGCCCGGGCGGAGGTTCTCCTCGTCCTGGAGCCGGTCGATCTCCTTCGCGATGAACTGCGCTTCGTCGTGTTCGTTTTCGCCGACGTAACCGATGATTTTGTGGCCTTCGCCCTCAGCGGTCCACAGCCGCTTCTCCGGCCGGTTGGGGTTGCGGGAGATGACCGAGTTGGCGGCACTCAGGATGTTCTGGGTGGAACGGTAGTTCTGCTCCAGTTTGATGGTGCGGGCCTCGGGGTAGTCCTTTTCGAACTCCACGATGTTCCGGATGTCCGCACCGCGGAAGGCATAGATGGACTGGTCCGAGTCGCCAACAACGGTGAGCTCCGAGGCACCGGGGCCCTCCCCCACGATCTCCCGGACCAGGGCGTACTGGGCGTGGTTGGTGTCCTGGTATTCGTCCACCAGGACGTGGCGGAACCGGCGCCGGTAGGACTCCGCCAGCGCCGGAAATGCTCGGAACATGTAGACGGTCTCGGCGATGAGGTCGTCGAAGTCCATGGCGTTGGCCTGGCGGAGCCGCTGCGTGTAGCCCTTGTAGACGTCCGCCACCGCATGTTCGAAGGGATCGTTGTAGTTGGCTGCCGAGGCAAAGGACTCGGCGTCGATCAGTTCGTTCTTCAACGCCGAAATCTTGTGCTGGATGGCTTTCGGCGCGAACTTCTTGGGGTCCAGGTCAAGGGTTTTTGAAACCTGCGTGACCAGGCGGAGGGAGTCGGCGGAGTCATAGATGGAGAAGTTGGATTTCAGGCCGACGTTGGCCGCTTCCTGCCGCAGGATCCGGACACAGGACGAGTGGAACGTCGAAATCCACATGATTTTGGCGCGTCCACCCACCAGCGCCTCGATGCGCTCCCGCATTTCCGCGGCCGCCTTGTTGGTGAACGTGATGGCCAGGATTTCGCCGTGGTGGGCACGGCCGGTGGCGATCAGGTACGCGATCCGGTTACTGAGCACACGCGTCTTGCCGGATCCGGCGCCGGCGACGATCAGCAGCGCCGATCCGCCGTGCTTGACCGCTTCCTCCTGCTGCGGGTTCAGTCCCTCCAGCAGCTGGGCGGCGCCGGGGCGGCGACTGCCTTGGTGACCGTCACCGTGGTGCCGGCTGCCGGCGTCGTGGTTGGACTGTTGCCAGCCCCCGGAGGTGTTGTGCCCGCCGGCGTTTGGCTCCGGCATTCCGCCCGGCCCTGCCGTGGTGGCAACGCCCTCAGGCTCCGTCCTTGTCCGGGCGGTGGAGGCGGGAGCGGCCTTGAACGGTCCGTCAGAGTACGGGTCAAACAACATATCCATGGTGCCTACAAGTCTAGGCGGTGGGACCGACAACGCCTTCCAGCCTGTGGATTACTCCCGCTGCGCGGGCGATTGCTTCAGGCCACAGAGCCTGACTCGAGGGCCGCACGCAGCTCTCGGACCGCCGTCGTTCCTCCTGCGATGAACCACTCCAGCCCGTTGACCCGGACGGTATCCACGGCCCCGCCGGCCGCAAGGACAATCGCCTTGCCCGGCAGCCAGTCCCACTCCGGGCAGCTGTGCTGGAACCAGCACCCCAGCTGCCCGTCGGCTACCCGGCCAAGGTCGCAGGAACCGGATCCCAGCATGCGGAGGGATGCGGCGGAGGTGGCCGCAGCGTGCCACGGCATGGCACACATCGGGTCCATCAACCAAGTGGGATGGATGTAGGTGGCAGCGCCGAGTTCGGCGACGCTGATGGTGTTGCGCCTGCCTTCGTCGCCGGTAAACGAGGTCAGCGCTTCACCGTTCAAGGTGGCCTGCCGGTCATGCCCGCCCAGCCACAGTTTGTCCTCCTCCGGCTGGAAGACGGCGCCCAGCAGCACATCGCGGCGGTCCTTGAGCGCGATGGCTGAGCACCAGTACGTGGAACCGTGCAGGAAGTTGTAGGTACCGTCTACGGGGTCGATCACCCAGGTCCGGCCGCTGGTCCCCTGGACGGAGGCACCTTCCTCGCCCACGATCCCGTCGTCCGGCCGGCAGCGCCGCAGTTGTTCCAGGACGTAGGCTTCCGCGGCGTGGTCGGCCGCGGTGACGACGTCGGACACAGAAGTCTTTTGTTCTGACTCAAGCCCGGCCATGCGCATGAGGAGCGCCAGCTGGCCGGCTTCGCGGACCAGGGCGGCCGCCAGGTCGTAGTCATCCAATGAGGGGTCAAGAACAGCTGCGCTGTGTCGGCCAGTGGTCATGGGTTCAGTTTATGGGGCGGGATAATGGTGCCATGGCCAAAACCCCTGCCCAGCGGATCAAGAAGCACGGCGCCAACGCGGCTGTGCCGCAGCACCACCTGCCGCCGGTGGTCAACCCCACCACGTCGCGCACGCCGGAGAAGGCGCAGGGCAACAGCAACCTGATTGTGATCGCCGGTGTGGTGGCCAGCCTGTTCCTGTTTTGGTACCTGCACCTTCTGACCCTGGACCAGCTCACGCAGCTGTCCCAGGACATGGCCATGCCGGATTCCCTGGTGGGCGGTTTTGATGCCGGCTACATCGGCCGGCTCCAGGGCGTCATGAACGGCGACGCACTGGGCCAGCTTAGTTACGTCCACAAGACCGCCGGCACGCTCTTCCCGCTGATCTTCGGGTTCACGTGGCTGCTGCTCATTGGGACCAACGTGGCACGGAAGGCGGTGCGCTGGGCGCTCTGGGCGGCGCCCATGCTGTTCGTGGTGGTTCGGCTGTGGGGCAACGTAGCCATTGACGCCATGATGGGCACGCCAGGTCCCGACGCTGGCCAGGTGGCTTTGGCGTCCGGGCTCACCATTGCAGGCTGGGTGCTTTTGGTGCTGAGCCTGCTGGCCGGGGCGGCCGCAGTCTTCCTCAACAGCCGGAAGCGGAAAGAGCGCTAAACGGCAGTTGCCCTTGCGGCAGCTTCCGCAGCGCGGCGTTGCTTCCGGTGCCGGTGCACCCGCTGCGCAATGACCAGGCCCGCCGTCGCCATCCCCAGCGTCACCGGGTAGCCCATCAGCCGCTCCAGCGTCCCCGGCTCCGGTACCTCCATGCGAGTCAATCCCCCGGTGGCGACCGCCGCCAAGGACACGGTGCCGCACGCCAGGATGAACCACGCCATCCCCGTCTTCCGCAGCCACAGCAGGCCGAGCACCAGCAGTGCCGCGCCGCCGGTGATGAAGTACATAACGGCGCCCGCATAGTGCCAGGGGGAGCCAACGTCTTCGGGGACCAGGCCCACCACCACGGTTCCAACGCCGGCGGCTCCGGTGAGCAGCCGGACGGCGGAGGCCGCGAGCCAAGGCTCCCTGCGGGCCCAACTAACCCGGGTGCCGGGCCGGGCGGCCACGCGCAGCAGTCCCGAGGTCAGCAATATCGCCCCCAGCAGCAGCCCGAGGCCCTGGACCACGAACGAGGCGTTCATCAGCCAGTTCAATGGGGAGCAGACGTCGCGTCCTGAGTAGATTCCGCAGTGGAGCGCCCCCAGGTCGCTGATGTACCCGGTCCGCAGGTTGTACGGACGTCGACCCGCCCACGCCATGGCCACGGTTGCCTCGGCAGCGAAATACTGCAGCACGCTCAGCACTGCCCACGCCCCGATGTACTGCCGGGTGGATGCTACGTTCGGGGTGAAGGCAGTGACGGGAGTGGCAGTGGGGGCTGGACTCATGCCTTGAGCGTAGTACGGCCCGGCACCTTGTATGCTTGTAACCGTGTCCGGACGGACCGGCCTCGCCGAACCCCACCGGACACCCGCCCTCGTAGCTCAGTGGATAGAGCACGGCTCTCCTAAAGCCGGTGTCGTTGGTTCGATTCCAATCGAGGGCACTTGAATTCTCCTTCCCCGGAGCCAAGCCTCCGCGCCTACCTCCTGGGCGTCAGCGCAGCAAGCCAGGCTGGGCGCTGGCAGCTTGAGCGGGACCTGCTGGACAGGTCGGACGGCACCCACGGAACCTTTTCCGGCGTCGTGGTTTACACGCCAACGGACGACGGCGGCCTGACCCTTCGCGAGGAAGGCACCATGCGCTGGCCTTCTTTTACCGGTCCCGCCTCGCGGGAGTACGTCCTGAAACCCCTGCCGCAGCCCGATGCGCTGGACGTGTTCTTTCCCGACGGCAGGCCGTTCCACCGCATGAGCTTCACCCCTGACACCAGCCAGGACACCCACTGGTGCGACCCCGACACCTACCGCGTGTCCTACACCCGCCAGGGCCCGGACGCGTTCAGTTACAGCTGGGACGTCACCGGTCCCCGCAAGGACCTCCTGCTGGTCTCGCGCCTGGCAAGGATCACCGCATGAAGGACCGGATCGTGGTTTCCGCCGTCTGCGTGTTTGACGACGCCGGGCGCCTCCTGACCGTGCGGAAGCGCGGGACCGGCATGTTCATGCATCCGGGCGGCAAGCCAGAACCCGGCGAGACGGCCGTTGAAGCCGCAGCCCGCGAGCTCGCCGAGGAGGTGGGGATCGTGGTGCGGCCGCAGGAGCTTGAACTGATGGGTGTCTGGATCGCGGACGCCGCGAACGAGGCCGCCACCGACATCGAAGCCACCGTGTTCGTGGCTCCGGGCACGTGGCAGGCCACTCCCGCGGCTGAAATCGCCGAGATCCGGTGGCTGGACATCAGCAGGCCGGCGGACGCGGCCCTCCCCCGGGACCTCGCGCCGCTGCTGACGGACCACATCCTGCCCCTGCTGGCCTCGCGGGCCCTCTAGGCAGCGGCTTCCAGCCCTTAGAACTCGGGGACGGACTCCTGCGCCACAGCTGTGGCCTCGGCAAACTGCGTCCGGTACAGCTCGGCGTAGCGGCCGCCCGCCGCCAGCAGTTCGGTGTGGGTTCCACGTTCCACGATTTGGCCGCCCTCCACCACCAGGATGGCGTCCGCCGCGCGGACAGTGGAGAGCCGGTGCGCAATCACGACGGCGGTACGCCCCTCGAGTGCGGCGCCCAGGGCTGCCTGCACGGCGGCTTCGTTCGTGGAGTCGAGCGCGGCAGTGGCCTCATCGAGGATGACAACCCGCGGCTGGGCAATGAGGAGCCGGGCGATGGTGAGCCGTTGGCGTTCGCCGCCGGAAAGCCGGTAGCCGCGCTCCCCCACCACCGTCTCCAGGCCGTCCGGCAGGGACCTGATCATCGTCTCCAGCCGGGCCTGGCGCAGGACGTCCCACATGTCTTCGTCCGTGGCGTCGGGCCGGGCCAGCCGGAGGTTGGAGGCGATGGTCTCATGGAACAGGTGGCCGTCCTGGGTGACCATGCCCAGGGTGTCCCGCAGCGAATCGAAGGTGGTGTCCCTGACGTCCAGCCCCGTCCCCGGCGCGGTGCCCCCAAGACGCACGGCGCCCGAGTCGACGTCGTAAAGCCTCGACAGCAGCTGGGCAATGGTGGACTTGCCGGCCCCGGAGGAACCCACCAGCGCCACCGTCTGGCCTGGCTCAACCCGGAAGCTGACGCCGTGCAACACTTCCTCGCCGCCCCGCGTGTCCAGGGTGGAGACCTCCTCCAACGAGGCCAAAGAGACCTTGTCCGCGGAGGGATAGGCGAAGCGGACGTTATCGAACTCCACGGACACGGGCCCGGCAGGAACGGGCACAGCATCCGGCTTCTGCTGGATCAGCGGCTTCAGGTCCAGGATTTCAAACACCCGCTCAAAACTGACCAGCGCGCTCATGACTTCCACGCGGGCGTTGGACAGCGCCGTGAGCGGGGCGTAGAGCCGGGTCAGGAGCAGCGCCAGGACCACCACGTCGCCGGGCGCGAGCTGGCCGCCCAGGGCGAGCCAGCCACCGAGGCCGTAGACCAGCGCCAGTGCGAGCGCGGAGACCAGGGTCAGTGCCGTGACAAATGTGAACTGCAGCATCGCCATACGGACGCCGATGTCGCGGACGCGGCCCGCGCGGGCAGCGAATTCGCGGGATTCCTCATCCGGGCGGCCGAACAGCTTCACCAGCGTCGCGCCGGGCGCGGAGAACCGCTCGGTCATCTGGGTGCCCATGGCGGCGTTGTGCGCGGCAGCTTCGCGGCGCAGGTCCGCCAGCTTGGAGCCCATGCGCCGGGCAGGGATCAGGAAGATCGGCAGAAGGACCATGGCGAGCACGGTGACCAGCCAGGACTTGTTGAGCATCACGATCAGGGTCAGGGCCAGCGCCACGGAGTTGCTCACCACGCCGGAGAGCGTGCCGGCAAAGGCGGACTGCGCTCCGATGACGTCGTTGTTGAGTCGGCTGACCAAGGCTCCCGTCCGGGTGCGGGTGAAGAAGGCAATGGGCATGCGCTGCACGTGGTCGAACACCCGGGTGCGCAGGTCCACGATGACGCCTTCGCCGATGGTCGAGGACAGCCAGCGGGTCAACAGCCCCACCCCCGCTTCGCCCACCGCCACGATGGCGATCAGCACGGCCAGCCAGATCACCGTACCGGCATCCGTCTTGGCGATGATGGCGTCAACCACCTGGCCGGCAAGCACCGGGGTGGCGACGGCCAGGAAAGCCGCTGCGATGGAAGAGAGCACAAAAGCGATGAGCTTGCCCTTGTGCGGAGCAGCAAAGGCCAGGACCCGCTTCAGGGTTTCCTTGGAGAACGGCTTGGAGCCGCTCTTGGCGGTGCTGATGTTGTAGAGCGAACTCCACGCCACGCGGTCCATGCTCATGGTTATTTCTCCTGGCTTGCAGTGTGGTGGAGCTCCTGGACCGTGCCGTTTTCCAGGTGCCACCGGTAGTCGAGTCGGACATTTTCGAGCAGCCGGCGGTCGTGGGTGACCAGCAGCAGCGCTCCGTCGTAGCTTTCCAGGGCCTCTTCGAGCTGCTCAATGGCCGGCAGGTCGAGGTGGTTGGTGGGTTCGTCCAGCACCAGCAGGTTCACGCCGCGCGCCTGGAGCAGCGCCAGGGCTGCCCGCGTCCGCTCCCCCGGCGACAGCGAATCCACGGTCCGCGACGTGTGGTCCGCCTTGAGGCCGAACTTCGCCAAAAGGGTGCGGACGTCCGCGCTGTTCCAGTCGGCCAGCACGGCTTCGACGGCGTCGCCCAGTGGCTGGGCACCGTCCAGCAGTCCCCGGGCCTGGTCGATTTCGCCGACGGCGACGGTGGCACCCATGGAGGCGTCGCCGTCGTCCGGTGCCTGGGTTCCCAGCAGCAGGCGCAGGAGGGTGGACTTGCCTGCGCCGTTTGGCCCGGTGATGCCCACCCGCTCCCCGCCGTTGAGCTGGAGGTTCACCGGTCCCAGCGTGAAGTCCCCCTGGCGTGCCACGGCGTCGCGCAACGTGGCGACGACGGCGCTGGAGCGCGGTGCCTGGCCGATGCTGAACTGCAGCTGCCATTCCTTCCGGGGCTCCTCCACCACGTCCAGCCGGGCGATGCGGGATTCCATCTGCCGGACCTTCTGGGCCTGCTTCTCGGAGGACTCGGTGCTGGCGGCGCGCCGGATCTTGTCGTTGTCGGGGTTCTTCTTCATGGCGTTCCGGACGCCTTGGGAGCTCCACTCACGCTGGGTCCGTGCCCGGGACACCAGATCTGCCTTGGTGGCGGAGAACTCCTCGTACTTTTCGCGGGCGTGCCGGCGGGCCACGGCGCGTTCCTCAAGGAAGGCGTCGTAGCCGCCGTCGTACACGGCCACGCTGTTCTGTGCCAGGTCCAGCTCCACCACCCTGGTCACGCAGTGGGCAAGGAATTCACGGTCATGGCTGACCAGCACCACCCCGCCGCGCAACCCTGTCACGAAGCTTTCAAGGGTGGCCAGGCCGGCGAGGTCGAGGTCGTTGGTGGGCTCGTCCAGCAGCACCACATCGAAGCGGCTCAGCAGCAGGGCAGCCAGCGCCACCCGGGCCGCCTGGCCGCCGGAAAGGCCGGTCATCAGCGCGTCCGGGCCGGCGTCCAGGCCCAGCTCCGCCAGCACGGCAGGGATGCGGTCATCCAGGTCGGCGGCGCCGGAGGCCATCCAGCGGTCAAAGGCCCGCGCGTAGGCATCATCTGCGCCGGGAGCACCTGAACCGAGGCCCTCCGCGGTGGATTCCATTTCAAGGGTGGTTTCCGCGCAGCCTGTCCGGCGGGCGATGTAGCCTGCCACCGTTTCTCCTGGGACACGCTCGTGTTCCTGGGGCAGCCAGCCGACGAAGGCATCGGCCGGGGCAAGACTGACGGAGCCCGCATGGGGCTGGTCGACGCCGGCAAGGAGGCGCAGCAGCGTGGATTTCCCTGCCCCGTTGGCACCCACGACGCCCACCACGTCGCCGGGCGCCACTGTCAGCGAGAGCCCGGAAAAGAGCGTGCGGTGCCCATGGCCACCGGAGACGTCCTTGGCAACAAGGGTTGCAGTCATTGATTCGTCCTTTCGCCGCTGCCCGGACAGCCGTCGACGGCCGGCAGAGGCGGCGAAATTGCGGGCCGCGGCGCCGCTGGGGCTGCAGGACATAGAAGAACCCGCTGGTCCGGACTTGGGGGGTGTACGGACCAGCGGGCTCGACCAACAACTATAGAGGAAAGTGGGCCATGGACAAAATCCGCGGCACGGCGGGCACGGGCCGGAGCGGCAGGCGGGCACGGTAAAATCGTCGTCACCACCCGTTCTGCAGAGAGCACCCCATGACCCTTTCCGCCAAGGCGTTCCAGCGCTGGCTGCAAAGCATCGCGCCGGATGCCAGCACTGCCGACGTCTGCCGGGTCTCGGGGATCAAACGGACCACGCTGGCCCAGCAACTGGTCCGGGGCAAGGTCTCGGTGAGTACGGTGGTCAGCATCAGCCGCGCCTACAAAATCAACCCGGTGGCAGCGCTGGCCGGGTTCGATGCCTACAGCGCCCTCGCGGGTCCGCCCCGCCCGCCCACCAGGAACGAGCTGGTGAGCCAGATTTCCAGCGCAGACCTCCTCCGGGCCCTCCTGGCCCGTCCGGCCATGGACGCCGCCCGGGGGGCGGCCGCCCCAGCTCTCACCCCTGCCCCGCACGGCACCTCCGTGAAGAACTGGGTTGACGCCATTGACGACGGCGAGGTGCGGCACCGCGTTTCGGCCTCCACCGGCGTGGCCCCGCAGAATTATTCCGCCCAGCTGACCGCGAACCGGCTCTCCCCCGAGCTTGCCATGGCCACGGCCCTGGCGGCCGGGGTGGGACCGGCCGGCGGGCTGGTGGCCACCGGGGTCATCACGGAGGAAGAGGCCGGCTGGCCTCCGGGAGCCCGGCAGGCTGCTCTGGACAGCCTCTCGGACGGAGAACTTACCGCGCTTGCAGGGGACAGGCTCCAGGCACTGGGCAAAGTATTGCGCCGGCAGGAGCAGGACCAGGCGCAGACAGAGAAGATTTGGGAGAACCTGGGATGATCGAGACCCTTCAATGGACCACACTGGCCGTCTGCGCATTCGTTGCGGCGGCACGCATTCCCAGCACCCTCCGCGGTGAAAACCGGTCCCTGTTCGGCATCTTTGCCATGATGACCCTGGCCATCCTGTTGAGCATCCAGGGCCCCTACCTGGTGATCGACCGGGCACTGGGGGGAATCAACCTGGCCAACCTGCTGCTCCGGTTCGTGATCTTCGGTGCCATCTACTTCATGGGCATCCGCATCTCCAGAGGGTTCGGCGCAGAGAGCGCACACCGCCTTATTACGGGACGGGCCGGCATGCTGGTCCTGCTGGCTGTCTCCGTGGTCCTGGTCGCTGTCTTCTTTATGATGGACACCGCCGGTTCCTCTGCGGGCCTCAAGGCCATCTCAGACAAGGACGGCCGGAACTTCGCGCTTGTTGAGTTCTACGGTGCGGCAGGCAGGGCCTACCCGGCGTATGTGGGGCTGGCCTTGGTGCCGGCAATGGTGCGTGCGGTGAAGGACCGGCTGCCGCCCCTGGTGCGGGCAGCCTCGGCCCTGCTTGCCCTGGGCGGAGTCGCCGTGGCCCTCACCCTGCTCTTCCCGGTGGTGCCGCCCTCCATGGACGCTCTGGAGTTCATCATCAACTACACGGCAGTACTCTGCTACGTCGTTGGACTGGCCCTGATCTGGGCGGCCAAGGTGGTCAACGCGCGTACCGTGCGCAGCCGCAGGACATCTACCGAAACGTAACCTTCACGGGCTTTCACAAAATCATTAGTGTGTGACACAATCATGAATGTGTGAAGGCGGGACTGCCCAGCGTTTTCGAACGGGGATAAATTCCAAAACGCGGGCGCCCCGGGGGCCTTCGCACACATTGGGGGGATGAGTGGTGGCGGACCGTTGGGGACCGCCCCCACTCAGCCTGTTTAAGGCCCTTTCAGCAGCCCCCGGTCTGCCCCCGGGCACCTACGCCCGGGCAAACCTCAGTGTCACCAGCTGGAACGGCCGGAGTCTGAGCACGGCACCCGTGCCGGTGGGCTGGACTCCAGCAGCTTCGGTGGTGCGTTCCAGGAGGTCCGTTGGCACCACGTCCTGCACCGGGAAGTTCGCCGTAATGTTCCCCGCCGAACGCTTCCCCAGCGACTCATACAGCCGGACCACCACGTCCCCGGAACCGTCCTGCGCCAGTTTCACCGCTTCGATGACCAGGGCAGGATTGCTGACGGAGAACAGCGGCTCCACGCCGGCGCCTCCGCTGACCAGCCGGGGCGCCAGGTTGGTCCGGTACCCTTCCTGGACGGCATCGGCAATGTCAGCACCCGGGCGGATGGTGACGGTCAACTCGTGCCGCCCCCGGTCTGCGTCCGGGTCGGGGAACTTGGGCGCCCGCAGCAGCGACAGGCGCACCGTGGTGGTGGTTCCGCCGTCGGATTCCCTGATGTTCCTGCCCACGTCATGGCCGTAGGTGGATGAGTTGGACACGGCCACGCCGTAGCCGGGTTCACCCACATGGATCCACCGGTGGGCACAGATTTCGAACTTCGCGGCCTCCCACGAGGTGTTGGTGTGGGTGGGCCGGAAAACGTGGCCGAACTGCGTTTCGGCAGCCGACCTGTCAGCCCGGACGTCGAGGGCAAAGCCAAGCTTCAGCAGCTTTTCGCGCTCCTGCCAGTCCACTGACGTGGTGATCTCCAGTGACGGACTGCCGGGGGCAAGCGTGATGCGCTGAATCAGCGGGGAGGCGCCTGCCAGCCGTTCCACCACAACGACGACGCTGCCGCCTTCGGTGGCAAGCCGGACTGATTCTGCGTGGACCAGCTGTGTGACGTTGCGCCGGTAGAACTCGTCGATGTCCCAGGCATCCCACTCATTGGGGGTGTCCCGGTGCAGCTCCAGCAGGTTGCCGTGCTGGCCGGGAGCGATGGCTTCACGGCCGCTGGCGTGGTCACACAGGGAGGAGAGCAGTCCGTCGGCATCCACCACGGCGCGGATGATTCCGTTGTCCAGGATGTAGCCATCCTCATGCGGTGTGGCCTGCACCGGCTCCGGGGCCACCGCCGCTTCAGCCGCCGCCAGCGCGGGAACTCCATCCCGGGCGTGCGGGGCGGCGTTCAACAGGAACCGGCGGTCACCGGAGCCCAGCATGGCGGCGGCAGCGCGGCCGATCAGCGACTCGAGGGCGCTCTCGATGGCCTGGTAGTTCCGCTCGGCATCCTGATGCACCCAGGCAATCGAACTGCCGGGAAGAATGTCATGGAACTGCTGCAGCAGCACCAGCTGCCAAAGGCGCTTGAGCTCGGCGCCGGGATACTCGTAGGCACCGGCGGCGCGGACAGCAGCCGTGGCGCACCACAATTCGGCTTCACGCAGCAGGTGCTCGCTGCGCCGGTTGCCCTTCTTGGTGCGCGCCTGGCTGGTGTACGTGCCGCGGTGCAGCTCCAGATACATCTCGCCCACCCAGACCGGCAAAGCTCGATAGTCTTCCTCGGCCTGCCGGAAGAAGCTTTCCGCGGAGCCGACCCTGACCTTCGGCGATCCTTCCAGGTCGGCCGTGCGTGCAGCGGCGGCAAGCATTTCGCGGGTGGGGCCGCCGCCACCGTCGCCATACCCGAACGGCACCAGCGACACGGTGCCGCGGCCGTGGTCCCGGTAGTTCCGTTCGGCGTGGGCCAGGTCCCTGCCGCTGAGGTCGGAGTTGTAGGTGTCCACCGGCGGGAAGTGGGTGAAGAGCCGGGTGCCGTCGATCCCCTCCCAGTTGAACGTGTGGTGGGGCATCCTGTTGGTCTGGTTCCAGGAGATCTTCTGCGTGAGGAACCAGCGGCTGCCCGCGGCCTTCACGATCTGGGGCAGGGCCGCACTGTAGCCGAATGAGTCCGGGAGCCACGCCTCCCTGCATTCAATGCCAAATTCGTCCAGGAAGAAGCCCTTGCCCTCCACGAACTGCCGGGCCATGGCTTCACCTCCGGGCATGTTGGTGTCCGACTCGACCCACATGCCGCCGACCGGGACGAACTGCCCGGCGCGGACTTTTTCCCTGATCCGGCCGAACAGGTCCGGGTACAGCTCCTTGATCCAGGCCAGCTGCTGCGCGGAGGAGCAGGAGAAGACAAAGCCGGGGTCCTCGTCCATCAGGGCCACCACGTTGGAGAACGTCCGCGCACATTTGCGGATGGTTTCCCGGACCGGCCAGAGCCAGGCGGAGTCGATGTGCGCATGCCCGGTGGCAACCAGTTGGTGCGCGGAGGCATAGGCAGGCCTGGTCAGGACATCGGCGAGCGCCCGCCGCCCTGCCCCCGCGGTCCCGGCAACATCGTCCGGGTCCATCACGTCCATCATGTGTTCCAGCGCCCGGAGGATCTCGTGGCGGCGCGGAAGCTCCAGCGGAAGCTGCTCCATGAGGCCGGCAAGGGTCCAGATGTCCTGCTGCAGTTCCCACACGGTCTGGTTCAGTTCGGCGATGGCGATGCTTCCGAGCCGGTACTGCGGGGCTTCCCCTGCGGTCACCTTGTCCCCCAATAGGGTGGCGGCAAACGTCCAGCCCTGGGCCATGTCCGGGTTCGCGGCCGCCTCAACGTAGAAGTCCACGGCCATGCCGCTGCCCAGCAGCTTGAGCGGAATGTACTGATTGCGGGGTGATATTGCCTTGATGATGCTGCCATCGGAGCGCCAGGCGATGCCCTCGCACTGGAACCCGGGGGCCTCGGTGGTGAACCCCAGGTCCACCACCACCTCCACCGTGGTGTCCGGGCCGCCGCCCCAGGATTCGGGCACTTCCCCCTGCAGCCGCAGCCACGTGGTACCCCACGGCCGCCCCCAGGGGGCACCGTGCTCCTGCGGCTGGAACTCCTGCCGCATCGCCTCGAGCGCGGGGACCGGCTCACCGGGCACTTCCCAGCTGCTCAGGGTAAGCGGGACTGTCCTGCTGTAAACGGCAGGGACAATGCGCTCCCGCACAAACCTGGCCAGGCGGACTTCCGTGATCCTGCGGTCGTCATGCAATATAGGTCCTCTTTAAGCTGGAGACTGGATCATCGAGTCCATTCGATGGACAAATCTACCCGCTGACAGCACCGCAACCAACCCCCCGGGTCCATGCAGCGGGACCGGCCCAGGTGTTGGCGCCGCTACGTCCTTGGGACGGCGGGTTCGGGCCTCAGGATCCGGGAGTCCCCGGCATAGATATTGAAACTGGTGCCGCGGCTGAATCCCGCCACGGTCAAACCGTTCGCCTCTGCCAGTTCCACGGCGAGGCTGGACGGGGCACTGACGGCAGCCAGGACGGGAATTCCGGCGAGCGAAGCTTTCTGCACCAGCTCGAAGGATGCCCGGCCGGACACTTGGAGGACCGTCCCGCTCAACGGCAGGAGCCCTTCGCGCAGCGCCCAGCCCACCACTTTGTCCACCGCATTGTGCCGTCCCACGTCTTCGCGCAGGCACAGAAGCCGTGGCGCGCCGTCGTCGTCGATCCTGAACAGGCCCGCCGCGTGAACCCCGCCGGTGTCATCAAAGACGCGCTGGGATTCCCGCAGCAGGTCCGGCAGGGCGGCCAGGACCTTCGCGTCCACCGTCAGCGGGTCCGCCTGCGGGCTGTGGTGCGAGGACTTCTGGACGGCTTCGATGGAGTCCGTCCCGCAGATGCCGCAGGAGCTGGACGTATAGACCCTGCGGCCGGCGTCGGGGAGCGGAACGTCCGGCCGCAGCTGGGCCTCCACCACGTTGAATGTCTGGACGCCGTTTTCGTCCTCGCCGGCGCAGAACCGCAGCGACACCAGCTGTTCAGGGGCCCAGATGACCCCTTCGGACACCAGGAATCCGGCCACCAGGTCAAAGTCGTCGCCGGGCGTGCGCATGGTGACCGAGTAGGACAGACCGCCCAGCCGGATTTCCAGCGGTTCCTCCACGGCGAGGACGTCTTCGCGGTGGCGGACCGGGTACTCCAGGGCGCCCGGAGAACCATCCAGGAGATACTTGTGCACCTTGCGGCGCTGGGTTACTCGTCCCATGTTCCACCCTGCCTGTTCATTACTCCATCATGGCACCAACAGAGCCTGCCACGGCCCATCCGACCGGCCCTGAACGGCTCAGCCCAAAACTGGCTCAGCCCAGGAGGGCGCTCCAGTCCACGGGTCCGCTCGGTGCCGGTTTGGCCTTGGGCTGGCCCGTCCGGGCATTGCTCCGCGGTTTGGCTTTTGCTTCCCTGTCACCAGGGCGCGGAATGGGCGGCCCCCATGGCAGGGCGAAGGCCGGCACCAGTTCGCCCAGCTGCACTCCGTGCGGCGGCACCACCAGGACCCCGTCGGCAGCGGCCAGCCCGCGCATCATGCCCGGTCCCGTATGCTGCGCCGGAGACGCCATGCCGTACAGCAGGCGGAACGGCATCAGCCTGGTGCGTCCGGGGTCCGGCTCGACCATCGTCCCGCAGGGCACTTCCTCCACGGGCGGCATGGACCGGTGCCCCAGTGCGGCCAGCAGCGGAGCACCCACGGTGGAGAGGGCCATCATGGCCGCCAGCGGGTTGCCCGGAAGCCCCAGGACGAAGCGGCCGTCCGGAAGCTCGGCGAGAACCGCTGGGTGTCCCGGGCGCATTGCCACGCCGTCGATGATGAGCCGTCCGCCGAGCTCCGCCACAGCCCGCCGCAGGTGGTCCGTTCCGGAGCGCCCGGTACCCCCGGTGGTGATAACGACGTCGGCGGGCAGGTCCGGCGCGCTGGGCACCTCCGGCAGCACGTCCTCAAGCGCCGCCAGCCATTCGGCGTAGGAGTCGCCGATCCGCTGCTGTCCGCCGGCGATGCCGCCCAGCATGGCCACGACGTCGGGCAACTGCGGGCCGAACGTGTCGCGCACCTGGCCCGGGGCCGGAGTGCCCTGTTCCACCACCTCTGACCCCGTGAGCACCAGGCGGACCACCGGCTTCCCCTGGACCTGGACTTCGTCGTAGCCGGCCAGGGCGGCCAGCGCCAGGTGTGCCGGGTTGAGCTCCACCCCTGCCTTGACCAGGGTGTCCCCTTCCAGTGCTTCCTCGCCGGCCTTGCGGATGTGTTCTCCCGCGCGGGGCTCGCCGGGGCGCGCCTTGCCGCCGGGCATCAGGATGGGGAGCCCCTCATCGTCCGTGCCGAGGACAGCATTCTCGGTGCGAAGGACTGCCTTGGCGCCGGGCGGGATGAGGCCTCCCGTGGCAATGGGACTCGCCTGGTGCGGTGCCAGCCGCGTTCCGGGCTCCACCGGGATCCACGGGCCGCTGCCGTTGACAGCCCAGCCGTCCATGGCTGAGGACGCGTAGTGGGGCATGTCCTGAAGGGCCACGATGTCCCGGTCCAGTCTGCGGCCCAGGGCTATCCTGAGCGCCACCGGCCCGGGGGGTATGGGGGTTGCTGCATCGAACGCAGCTTGCCGGGCCTCTTCCCAGGTGTGGGCCGCATGATGGTGGGCGTCATGCGGCTGTTCAGTTTTGTGCGCCTCTGCTTCACTGCCCGGTGGCGCCTCCGGATCGCTGTGGGGTTCTGCCGTCATTCGCCGGGAGTCCCGGCGGCTTCAGCGTCGTAGTCTTCCGCGAGGGAACGGGCAACGGCCAGCGCCGCGTCCATCGATGCTGCGTCCATTTCCCTGCCGGGAGCAGCCGCCAGCCCTGCGGCGAAGCCTGCGATGAAGGTGGTCAGCGGCGCGGCCGGCCTGACAACCGCATGGGCAGCGACGCCGGCCAGCGCCAGCACGGCGTTGACATCCACCTGGACATCTTCAAGCTTGTAGGCCTGGAGAAGCGCCCTGCACCACTCTTCCAGCGTCTCGTCCTGGCTTTTCACGACTTGCCTCCCACGTTAGCTCCGCCCATGAACGGGTCCTGGCCCGCGCGCTGGTTCCCGGCGGCAATCCCCAGCGCGGCAGCATCGTCCCAGGTATCCACATCGGATGTGGACCCGGCGGGGACTGTGACAAGCTGCACGTCCAGACTAGCAAGGAGCGCCCTCACAGATCCGTTGACCAGGGCGTTGCGGGCAGCCAGGTCGCAGCAGGCTTTTGTTAACTCAGCCGTGCTGTAAAAACCCGCCAGGGGCTGGGCCCTTCCATCGCCGGAACAAGCCATCACACCACCCCCACCGGCCGCAGCATCGGTGCGCGTCAGGACATCCTTCAGCACAGCCACCGCCTGGGAGGCCAGCGGCATGTCGCACGCCAGCACCAGGCACCAGGGCGCACCTTCACCGCTCCTGGCCAGCGCGGCCAGGCCTGCGGCTATTGCGGCAGCAGGCCCGGCGAATTGCGGCTCCTCGCGGCACATCAGCACGGCGGAGGGCCGGGTTGACGGGGCCGGCAGACCCCCGGACTCCACCGGCAGGGACCCCGCATCACCCACCACCACGGTGCGGCGGGCGCCGTCTGCCGCGGCCACGGCGCGCTCAAGGAGGGTCTGGCCCTGGTAGACCAGCGACTGCTTGGGTACCCCGCCCAGCCGGGATGACCGCCCCCCGGCCAGGATCAGGGCGTCGAAAACCACCATGCTCTTTTGCACTCCCCCAGACTAGCGATCAGCAAGGCTGGGGGCAGCGCGATGCGTCAGGCGGCGCGCTCCGGAAGAAGGAACGGATCCCACGCCGGCGTCGGCTTCTCCAGTTCCTTGATCTGCCAGATCGTTCCGTGCGGCGGCCCGGGCACGAACCGAAGGGTCCAGCCCATCTCCGCGGGAGTGTGGTCGCCCTTGACGTTGTTGCACCGCAGGCAGGCGGCCACAAGATTTTCCCATGAATCGGCACCGCCCCGCGACTTCGGGTGAACGTGGTCGATTGTGTGCGCCGCCTTGCCGCAGTAGGCACATTTATGTCCGTCGCGCCGGAGCACACCCCTGCGGCTGACTGCCGTCGAGTGGTTGTACCGGGGCCGTATGTAGCGGTTGAGGAGGATCACGGACGGGCGGCCCAGAACGTCGGTGGGCCCTACCACCGGGTCATCCCCTTCGGCCACCACGCTTGCCTTGCCCGTGAGCACAAGCACCAGCGCCCGGCGGAAAGTGATAACCGCCAGCGGTTCATATCCAGCATTCAGAACGAGAGTGCGCATGCACTTACCTCTTCACGGCCGCACCCGTCAGGGGCACGAGGGCCGGCTGCCCTCGGCATGTCCGGGCTATGGATCGACATCACAAGAGTAAACAAAGAAGTGCAAAATCAGGTAATCGCCGCCCCCGGAGCCCAACCGGGGCACGAAGACGGGAAAGGCAAGGGGCACCACTGGGGGAACCCGTTAAAGCGCGAGGGACCCCCGCCTGGCGGCGGGGGTCCCTTACAGCAATTCGCGGGCGGCGTTGGATCAGGCCGCCCCAGGACTGCCTAACGTACGCGGATGGCAACCGCGCCAGAGCCAACATTGGCGCTGAAGACCACGGTGTCGTTGCCGTTGAAGCCGCCGTGGACGGCCATCCCGTTTCCGGCGTAAACGGCAATGTGAGCCATACCTCCGCCACCGTCAGCGTAGTACAGCAGGTCACCGGCCTGGGCCTGGGACATGGGCACAGTGTCACCCAGTGACAGGTAGCCAGCCGGCCAGTCGTGGAAGTGGATGCCGACGGCGGCCAGTGCGTTGGTCACCAGCATGGTGCAGTCTTGGTGCACGCCGAGCTGGGCGTAAGCGGCGGACAGGATGGCAGCACCCTTGCCGCTGGCCGAAGCCTGGCCTGCCGGTGCGGCCGGAGCGGCAGCGGTTGCAACCTTGGCGGTGACCTTGGGAGCAGCAGCCGGCTGGGCGGCAGGAGCAGCTTCCTGCACCTGAACCTCGGGCTCCGGCTCAACGACGGGAGCCGGCGTGGTGGTAACGGCGGGCTTCTCGTAGCTGATGGAAATAGTGGAAGCCGCGGAAATCGGGGCGTCGACGACGGATTCAACTTCCAGCTGGGATGCAGGAGCGGAATCGCGCTTGACGTTGGTGTCGGCAGCGTTGGCCGCGATGCCACTGGTCAGGACCAGACCGGAAGCAGCAGCGATGACAGCAGCCTGGCGGCCCATGCCACCGGCATTGTCGCTGACAGCTTTGGCAATGACAGCGATCGAGTTGGTTTTGGTGACCTCGGCGCGGTGCCGTGCGGTAGCACGAGTCGTCATCAGTTCTCTCTTTCGTTTTTCCTTCGAACCGCGGGTAGGCAGGCAAAGGGAACTGGACGCGCCGGCATCTTGGGGGCAAGCCGGCGCATTCCGAACGGGGATGTGGTTTCTAGCGAAAAAGCTTTGGGCAAAGAAATAGCCCTTGGAGCATGAAGCCCAAGAACTACTTGTTGAGGTGGTAGTACGACGAGGTACCGGTGGCTGCAGGCGAGTGGAGCAGCGTGCCCTGGGAAGGGTTGAGTGCGCTGACCATCATGCCGTTGCCGACGTAGATGCCCACGTGCGCGCCGCCGTTCTGGACCACAACGTCGCCCGGCTGCGGGGTGGAGGTGGGGGTCATGATGTTCCACGCGTTGGTGCGGGGGATGCTGATCCCGGCCTGGGCGTAGACCCACTGGACGAACCCGGAGCAGTCCCAGCCGGTGACGGGGCTGGTGCCGCCCCACACGTAGGAGTGGCCGATGCCGGTGTAGGCGATTGCTGCAATGCCGGAGGTTGCGGCGGAGACAGTCTCGGCAGCCTTGGCGGCAGGGGCAGCGTCCTGGCCTGCGGTGGCAGCGGCGTCGCGCTCGGCCGGCGCGGTGGACTGCGGACGCACCGCTTCCACCTTTGGAGCGGCGGTGGTCTTGACGACGGGACGTTCGAAGGAAACCGTAGCCGTGGGGGCGGCAGTGACGGCGAGGGCCGTCTGGGCCGAACCGGACTCGGTGGATGCGGAGACACCAGCGGTGGTGTCAGCTGCGGTGGCGGGCAGGCCCATGCTCAGGATGAGGCCCGACGCGGCTGCCACAACGGCAGCCTGGCGGCCTACGGTCCCGGCATTTGCACTGACGGCCTTGGACACGGCGTCCAGGGGGTTAATGCGAACCGTTTGCGCACGGTGGCGCGCAGAATTATGGCGTGAAGACACGAAGGTAGCCTCTCCCAATGCCTGCGAGGTGAGCTGTCGGATTCGGATGGGAGTCACCCGGCCACTCTGCTTCCTGGGAAGCTCATGACTTAACCCCAAGGCCTTCAGGAAATGAAGGCCAAAATTGGTTCCCCCGCCCCTGCCAGACGATGAAATGCGAACGGACCTTGAGCGGTGGCAGAGTTAGGCAATCCACTCAAGAGCGTCAACTTCGGAAAAGTTGACGCGAGTTAGACGGTACAGCAGTTTTGTTTCAATGTCACATTCAGGTCACGGCAGGTCCCTGCGATCTGAGAGTGGACAATCATTCGGCTACAGCCAGCCCATGGGATCGACCACTTCGCCGTTGACCTGGACCTCAAAGTGCAGGTGGCAGCCGGTGGATGCGCCCGTGGTGCCGCTGAGTGCCACAACCTCGCCACGGGAGACGGTCTGGCCCACCTTGACGTTGAACGACGACAGGTGGTTGTAGGTGGTCTCCAGCCCGTTGCCGTGGTCGATGACCACCCGGTTTCCACCGCCATACTGGTGCCAGCCCGCGAAGGTCACGGTGCCGGTCGCGGCCGCCAGGACGGACGTTCCGCACTGTGCCACGAAGTCCTGGCCGCGGTGGAAGTCTCCGGAGCCGCCGGTGATGGGGCTCACGCGGTAACCAAAGGGCGAGGCGGTGGTGAGGGATGCCAGCGGTGCGGCCAGGGTGCCGGCCGAGGCGGCCCGCGTGACGGAGCCGGCGGACTGGGCGCTCAGGAGCTGCTTCAGCTTCCCGTCGGGGTCGGCCTGGGTCACCACTGCCGAACGGCTGAAGTCGATTTGGGCGCCAACATCAGCGGAAATCTGGGGCTGCGGGCTGACGGCGGAGGCTGCCAATGGCGCGTTGCCGGCGGCGTCCGTGGCCATGACGGGGCTGGTGGCGGGCACTGTGACCGTCAGAACCAGGCCGGTGGCGGCCAGGGCGATTCCAGCTTTCTGGCCAATGCCACTGGCGGCGGCGAACTCCGTCACCTGCCGGAACGGACCCCGGCGGCGGCGCGCATCGCGATGCAGATCGCGGGGACGCTCCGCTGCGGCATCTTCGACAACCCGGGGTGCCGAAGGGGGGCCTGCGGCGCGGCGGCGGCCCCGGGAGGTCTGCGTGGTCAAGAAGGGTTCCTCTCTGGAAAAGCCTGCGGAGTTAGCTGTCGGATGCGGGTCAGAGAGATCAAAGACCCGGCCCGTCATGGGCAAGCTTCTGCACAGGGGTATTCCCGGAAGAATCCTTCGCTGGAGAGGCTTGCTGCTGACGGACTTCACCCCAAGGCAGTCCCCCGCTGCCAATTGTGGTTCCCCCGCCTCTGCCAGTAACGACTCGTGCACCCGATCCGCTGGCAGAGCTCGGCTCCGGATCGGGTAACGCTTAAGTATCAACGATTGCTTCCACTATAGGGCCTTAAGACCCTAGGTAACAATTCCGTTATCTTTGCGTGGAAGCTCTGCGCTGGGGTATTGGGACGCGGCTCAGGGCTGCTTAACAGCGACAAAAACATGCGCGGCTACCTCAGGCGGCAACTCCAGCGCACCTTCGATTCCGGACACCCGCACGGAGATGTAATCTCCCACGCGTTCCAGCGCAACGGCAGCGCCGGGCCGGATCCCGCCTTCGTCCAGTTGCGCCAGCAGTTCCGGCTCCACCTGGATTGGCTCAGCCAGCCGGCTGATGGTCACTGCAGAGGCGGGACCGTAGCCCTTCATGGCCTCTACCAGGCTGATGGCTCCGTCGGGGAAGCCGGTGGCCGGTTGTCCGCCCAGGGCAGCGAGGCCGGGGATCGGGTTGCCGTAGGGCGATTCGGTGGGGTGGTCCAGCATCTCGTAGATGCGCCGCTCAACGCGCTCGCTCATGACGTGTTCCCAGCGGCAGGCTTCGTCGTGCACGTAGGCCCAGTCCAGACCGATAACGTCAGCCAGCAGGCGTTCGGCCAGCCGGTGCTTGCGCATGACTTCGGTGGCCCGCTTGCGGCCCGTGTCCGTGAGTTCAAGATGCCTGTCGCCGGAGACGACGACGAGTCCGTCGCGTTCCATCCTGCCGATGGTCTGGGACACCGTGGGGCCGGAGTGGCGCAGACGCTCGGCGATACGGGCCCGAAGGGCAACGATGTTTTCTTCCTCAAGCTCCAGGATGGTCCTGAGGTACATCTCCGTAGTGTCGATCAGATCCGTCATCCAGCTCAGCTCCTCGAGCGCAGTACCTTGCGTTGTCCCACCGTACCGCCTGTTCCCGCGAGGTAGTCCGGGGGCTAGCTTAGCCTATTTTGACTTTGTCCGAATAGCTGGCCCCTGGGCAGCCACCCACGAACGGGACCGTCTCATTGTCTGGACTTTGCCCCCTCCGGCTCCCGCACCCACTGCCCTTCAGGCAGAATGGAACAGGCCTGCCGCGCAGCCATCGCGCGCTGCGGCCACCCTTACCCGCCCGTCCGGACCAAAGTTTTCGTCCCCGCCGAATTGGAGCACCTGTGAGCGACACCAGCATCACGATCCCCGCCGACCTCCTGCCCAAGGACGGGCGGTTCGGCGCCGGCCCGTCAAAGGTCCGCCAGGAACAGATCGATGCCCTGGCAGCAGCGTCCAAGACCATCCTCGGCACCTCGCACCGCCAGGCGCCGGTCAAGAACCTGGTCGGATCGGTCCGCGACGGGCTGAGCCGGTTCTTCCGTGCCCCTGAGGGGTATGAGGTGGTCCTCGGCGTTGGCGGCTCCACGGCCTTCTGGGACATCGCAAGCTTTGGCCTGGTGGAGAAGAAGGCCCAGCACCTCTCCTTTGGTGAGTTCGGGTCAAAGTTCGCCGCAGCCACCAACAAGGCGCCCTTCCTGGAGGCCTCCTCGATCATCAAGTCCGAGCCCGGCACCCGTCCGGCAGCGCAGGCCGAGGCCGGCGTGGACGTCTATGCCTGGCCGCAGAACGAGACCTCCACCGGTGTGGCGGCCCCGGTCGCGCGCGTCTCCGGAGCTGACGAGGGATCGCTCGTGCTGGTGGACGCCACCTCGGCGGCCGGCGGCCTGGACGTGGACATTGCGCAGAGCGACGTCTACTACTTCGCCCCGCAAAAGAACTTCGCCTCCGACGGCGGCCTCTGGCTTGGCCTGTTCTCCCCCGCCGCCATCGAGCGTGCCGCGCGGGTCAAGGCCAGCGGCCGCTGGATCCCGGATTTCCTGGACCTCCAGACCGCCATCGACAACTCCCGCCTGAACCAGACGTACAACACGCCCTCGCTGTCCACGCTGGTCACCCTGGACGCCCAGGTCCAGTGGCTGAACTCCAACGGCGGCCTGGACTTTGCCGCCGCGCGCACCGCTGACTCCGCAGGGCGCATCTACAGCTGGGCCGAGGCTTCCGACTTCGCCACCCCCTTCGTGGCCAACCCGGAGGAACGCTCCAACGTCATCGCCACCATCGACTTCGACGAAACGGTTGATGCGGCAGTTGTGGCGAAGATCCTGCGCGCCAACGGCATCGTGGACACCGAGCCCTACCGGAAGCTGGGCCGCAACCAGCTGCGCATCGCCACCTTCGTGGCCATCGAGCCGAGCGATGTCTCGGCCCTGCTGTCCAGCATCGACTACGTGGTGGGCGAGCTGCGGAAGTAGGCACGGAATACAGGTACGGATAACGTACGACGGCGCCGCCAGGGTTCTTCCCGGACGGCGCCGTTTTTCGTTGTCCCCGGCAAAGGGGTGGCCGGTTTCCCGGCGGAGGTGCGGTCAGGCTCCTGCCTGGGTGCCGGCGTCGTCCGTCACATCCCGGGCCTCTTCCGCTGGTTCCTGGCCGTCCGCCGCAGGACCCTCCGTTTCAGGGCTGTCCGTTTCAGAGCCGTCCGTTTCAGGGCTGTCCGTTTCAGAGCCGTCCGTTTCAGGGCTTTGCGCTTCAGAGGAGTCCGCTTCGGATTCCTGCTGCTGGTCCTCGGGGCGGACGCGTTCGGCCCAGGGCACCCACTCGGGGGCGAGGATGGAATCCTCGGACGGCAGCAGGCCCAGCTCATTGACCGTAACCACCTTGGAGCGCGAGTTGCGGGTCAGCACCGCGTACCACTGCCACCCTGCGTAGCCGGGCAGCCTCGACTCGAACAGGTGCGTGACCAGCCGGTCGCCCTCGCTCTTGGCGGCCAGGTGCGGGCCGATGGTAGCCGCCGGCGTGATGCCCTCCACTGCGGTCCGGGCAGTGTCCACCGCCGCGGCCAGGAAAGCGTCCGGCTTGCCCGTACGCCACACGGGCACACCGGCCTTGCGCTTGGGCGGAGTCTTGGCAGACTGCTCCTGCACTGGCGTGCCCAGCTGTTCAGAATCGGGAGTCATGGGCGCCTAAACGTCCAGCTCGTCGGCGACCTTGCGCAGGGCGGCAGCAATGGCCTTGCCCTTGTTGCCCTCCGGGTACTTGCCCTTGGACAGGGTCCCGGACAGGTTGTCCAGGACGGTCACCAGGTCCTGCACCAGCGGGGCGAGATCCTTTGCGCTGGGGCGCTTGGCCTTGGCAATGGAAGGCGTCTTGTCCAGCACCCGCAGGCCCAGTGCCTGGGCACCCTTGCGCCCGTCCGCTACGCCGAACTCCACCCGGGTGCCGGCCTTCAGCTCCGTGACGCCCTCGGGCAGCGACGACTTGGGCAGGAAGACCTCCTGGCCGTCTTCTCCCGCGAGGAACCCAAAGCCCTTGTCCTTGTCATACCACTTGACCTTGCCGGTAGGCACGTAATCAACCTTCTTCGTTCTGCTGTCATGAGACACGGCGGCTGCCACCGCATCCGCATTGTTGTGCGGGTTCAGGGTATGGCAAACGGAAACCGTGTTGGTCTGTATGCTTCAAGGTTATCCTGCCGCATGGCCTATTGATGCTTTGGGGAGCACTGTTCCGCCGCAGGCGCAAGGCCCCGGCTTTTACCCGCACCGCTCCGGGCGCGGTAGCGTTGCGTCCATGACTCCCTCGCGTTACCGGCGGCCGTTGATGGTCCTCGCCGCAGTTGTGGCCGTGCTGTCCCTGATAGCCGTGGCAGCTGTCATGGCGCTTGCCTTCGCCGGCTCGGTAGCTCCTGCCTGGATCACGTACACCGCGCTTTACGGCCTGCCGGTGGCCTTCATCCTGATGCTCCTGCTGGTCCTGGACGGTGTTGCCGCCCGGCGGCGGGCGGGAAGGGCACAGCAGCGGTAACGTTGGACTGATGTCCCTTATTCGCGCGCTTGGCAAGGACCTGGAGGCACGCAGCGACGATTCGTTGCGTGCGCTGTTCGCCGCGCGGCCGGACCTTATTTCCCCTTCCGTCCCGGACTTTGCCGCACTGGCGGCACGCGCCAGTTCCCGCGTCAGCGTCCAGCGCGCCCTGGAGCGGCTCGACCGGCCGCACATGCAGGTCCTGGAAACCCTCCATCTGTGCACCAACACCGACACCGGACACAGTGCCTCCGCTGAAGGCGTGCACAGGCTGATCCACGGCTCCGCCCTGGCTACCGTCACCCAGATCCTGGGCACCCTGCAGGAGCTGGCCCTGGTGCACCCCGCCCCTCCCCCGCACGGCACCCCTTCCCCTGCTGCCGACCAGCCGTTCTACCTCCCGGCGGGCTCCCTCAAGGACGTTGTGGGGATCTATCCGGCCGGCCTGGGCCGCAGCTATACCGAGCTGGTCCGCCTGCAGCCGGCCTTCGCCCAGCGGGCCGTGCAGCTGGTCTCCGAGCTGCACCACAGCGGGTTCGCAATCCACGAAGCCACCACGCCCATGGAGGCTGCCCTGGCCCTTCAGCACTGGACCTCCTCCCCGGAGGCGCTGCGGGACATCCTCGCCGGCGCCCCGGAGCGGACGACGGCGCTGCTCGCCCGGTTCCGGAACTGGGCCATGGGTGCCGTCCCCCAGGCGCAGCGGAAAGCGTCGGTCACCACGGAGGGCGCCGACGTCGGGCCCGTTGACTGGCTCCTTGCCCGCGGGCTGCTGGTTCCGCTGGACGCCGCCCACGTGGAGCTGCCCCACAGCGTGGGACTGGCCCTCCGCGGCGGCTCGATCATCAACGATTTCACTCTTGCGCCACCGGTCCCCGAGCTTGGCCGGACAACGGCGGCGCTGCGCAGGAATGCGGCCCTGAGCTCCATCTCGGAAACCCTGCGGCTGGTCTCGGAACTGCTGCATGCCGTCCGGGAGCACCCGCTGGCCACGCTGCGCAGTGGAGGTGTGGGTGTCCGTGAGATACGCCGCCTGGCAGAGCACCTGCGGATTGACCAGGGTGCGGTGGGCCTGCTGCTGGAACTGTGCGGCCTGGCTGGCCTTATCCGGCTCGACGTCGACTCCTCATCGTGGGTGCAGCCCCCGCAACTGGAATGGCTGGTCCTTCCCCGGCAGGAACAGTGGCTGTGGCTGGTGAACGCGTGGCTGGCCAGCGAGCGCGTGCCGTCCATGGTGGGCCAACCGGTGAATTCGGCGCCGGGCGTAGCGGCCGGCCGGTCGGCGTCGGGAACCACCATCGCCGCGCTGTCCGCCGGGGCGCAGCGGCCCGATGCTCCCGTGGTCCGCAAGCGGATCCTCGAGATCCTGCACGAGCTCACCCAGCAGGCGGCCGCGTCCGACGGCGCCGCTCCCGTCCTTGACGCCGCCGCCGTCCTGCAGCGTGCAGAGTGGTCGCAGCCTCGTATGGCCCGGCGGTTCAGCTCACTGATCCGCGGCGTCCTGGCCGAAGCGGAGATGCTGGGCCTGGTCGGTTCGGGTGCCCTGAGCCAACTGGGCAGCGCCGTCGCCGAGGACGATCCTGATGCCGCCCTTGCCATCCTGGGCGAGCACCTGCCTGCGGCCCTGAACCATGTGCTGCTGCAGGCGGACCTGACCGCTGTGGCCCCCGGCTACCTGGCACCGTCGCTGACCGAAAAGCTCCTGGTCATGGCCGACGCCGAGGGGCAGGGCCCGGCCACCATCTACCGCTTCTCCGCAGAGTCCATCAAGCGGGCACTGGACCACGGCTACGACGCTGCGGCCCTGCTGGCGTTTCTTCGCGAACACTCAGCCACCGCCGTGCCGCAGCCGCTGGAATACCTCGTGGAGGACACCGCTTCCCGGCACGGCCGGCTCCGCGTGGGCCAGGCTGCCAGCTTCATCCAAAGCGACGACGAAGCAGCCCTGCGCGAGCTGCTGGCAGGACCGAAAGCCGCCCAGCTGGGCCTGGCCAGCCTGTCACCCACGGTTGTGACCTCATCGGCGCCGCCCCGCGAACTGGCCGCCGCACTCCGGAGCCTGGGACTGTCCCCGTCTGTGGACGGGGCCGAGCCCGCGGCCCACCTGCGCCGGCCTTCCACGCCGCAGGAAAGCTCCCGCCCCGTCTACACCGCCCCGCGGATGGCGCCCCCGGCGGAGGAGGTTGAAGCCCAGCTGCACGTCCTGCGGCAGGCGGGCGCCGGCGTCGGACACCACCCGGGCGCCGTTGCCGGCAGTGAGGCAGCCACCCAGCTGGGGCTTGAGGCCCTGCAAAGGGCCATTCGCCTGAAGCAGCGGATCCACATGAACGTGGTGGACAGCCTGGGGAATGCCAGCCTGGAAGTCGTTGTTCCGCTATCTGTGAGCGGGGGCAGGGTCCGTGTCTTCGATCCCGCCAGGGACACAGAGCGGGTCCTGTCCGTGCACCGCATCATCGATATCGAGGCCGCAGAGGAACTGCGCCAGTGAAGGATTTCCCCGCGTGACCGACGGACCCCTGATCGTCCAAAGCGACAAAACCATCCTCCTTGAGGTGGACCACGAGCTGGCCACCGAAGCCCGGCACGCCATCGCGCCTTTCGCCGAGCTGGAGCGGGCACCCGAGCACATGCACAGCTACCGGCTGACCCCGTTGGGCCTGTGGAACGCACGGGCCGCCGGACTGGATGCCGAAAAGGTGCTGGACGCCCTGCTGAAGTACTCCCGCTTCCCCGTGCCGCATGCCCTGTTGATCGACGTGGCGGAAACCATGTCCCGGTACGGCCGGCTGCGGCTCGAAAAAGACCCCCGCCACGGTCTGGTCATGCGGACCGATGACTACCCCGTACTGGAGGAAGTGATCCGGGCCAAGAAGATCGCGCCGCTGCTGGGGCCCAGGATCGACGGCGAGACGGTGGTGGTGCATGCCTCCCAGCGCGGCCAGCTCAAGCAGCTGCTGCTGAAGATCGGCTGGCCGGCGGAAGACCTGGCCGGCTACGTGGACGGCACCCCGCACCTTATTTCCCTCAACGAGGACGGCTGGGAACTGCGGCCATACCAGCGCCTGGCCAGTGAAAACTTCTGGGCGGGCGGCAGCGGCGTGGTGGTACTGCCCTGCGGTGCCGGCAAGACCCTGGTGGGAGCGGCGGCCATGGCCACTGGGTCCACCACCACGCTGATCCTGGTCACCAACACGGTGGCGGCCAGGCAGTGGAAGGACGAACTGATCAGGCGCACCTCCCTCACGGAGGATGAGGTGGGTGAATACTCCGGCGCCCTCAAGGAGGTCAGGCCGGTGACCATCGCCACCTACCAGGTGCTCACCACCAGGCGCGGCGGCATCTACCCCCACCTGGAACTGGTGGACGGCCATGACTGGGGCCTGATCATTTATGACGAGGTCCACCTCCTCCCGGCACCGATCTTCAGGATGACCGCCGACCTGCAGGCCCGCCGCCGGCTTGGGCTCACCGCCACCCTGGTCCGCGAGGACGGGCGCGAGGGCGAGGTCTTCAGCCTGATTGGACCCAAACGCTATGATGCCCCGTGGAAGGACATCGAGTCCCAGGGCTACATTGCCCCCGCGGACTGCGTGGAGGTCCGCGTGGACCTGCCAGGTGATGAACGCGTTGCCTATGCCATGGCCGATGATGCGGACAAGTACCGGCTTTGCGCCACCTCGGAGTCCAAAACCCAGGTGGTGGAGCAGCTGGTGGCGCGGCACGCCGGGGAACAGCTGCTGGTGATCGGTCAGTACATCGACCAGCTGGATGACCTTGGGGCGCGCCTGCAGGCACCTGTGATCAAGGGCGACACCTCCGTCAAGGTGCGGCAGAAACTCTTTGACGCGTTCCGTGCCGGGGAACTGCAGACCCTGGTGGTGTCCAAGGTGGCCAACTTCTCCATCGACCTGCCCGAGGCCTCGGTGGCCATCCAGGTGTCCGGTTCCTTCGGGTCACGGCAGGAGGAAGCGCAACGGCTGGGCCGGCTGCTGCGGCCCAAGAAGGACGGCCGCGCCGCCCGCTTCTACTCCCTGGTGGCACGGGACACCCTGGACCAGGATTTCGCCGCCAAGCGCCAAAGGTTCCTTGCCGAGCAGGGCTACGCCTACCGGATCATGGACGCCAAGGACGTGCAGGCCGCGGAATAGGCCGCGGCCTGCACGTCCTCAGCTGATGCCCTCAGAGCTGTCCCGCTCCATGGTTCCCGTCCGCGGGTCCAGCTGGGGGCGTTCGTAGGCCAGTTCCCCGCCGCTCCGGCCGCCATAGGGGCGGCCGTGGTCGGCGAATTCCTCCCGGAAGAAGGCAAGGCACCACTGCCCCATTTGGATCCTTGCCCCGGTCCGCAGCACGGAAGGCCCTGTCCTGGAGACACTTCCGCTGACCGGCCCGTGCGGCACCAGGACGTACTCATCCTGCTCGTCGTGCCTTATTTCGGCGTGGAGTGCTTCCAGTCCCTCCAGTTGGACATCCGACCCGGGACTGCCGCCTATGGTCGTGACCTCCCCGGAGAGGGCCACCTCCCGCGGGATCTGGCCGGTCCAGGTGGCGGCATCCTGGACAAAGATCAGCCGCGGCCGCCCGCCACCCCTGGCGTAGTGGGTGGTGGTGATGCGCCGGATGATGTTCCGCTGGACTGTGGGGACCAACGGCAAGGGCGTGGACGGGGGCAGCAGTGGCATGCCCCTGGGCCTCCGCCTGCCCTGCCTGACCAGCGGCAGCAGGGAGCCGAGCTTGCCAAGTTTGATGTATGGCGAGCGCGTCAGCAGCCGCTGTGGCGCCGGGCTGTCCACGTTGCCCAGGCTGACGATGGTTCCGTCAGGTCCGGCCACGGTGACGCTGACCCCCTTACGGGCCAGCAGTTCCGCCAGCGGTTTAATCTCTTCAAGCGATGGCAGGCCGCCGCCAGTCAGCGGGGCGAGGCCTTCCAGTGACACGGTTACCTCCGTACCGGCGGCCCTGGCACGGCCATGGGTGACCGCGCCCGACCCGTCCGTGTACGAAAAGTCCAGATCGATGTCCAGACGGTTCTCCGTCATGTCCGTCAACCGCGGTTCGAATCCGCTCCGGCGGCGTCCCGGTCGCTGGTGGTGACGCGCAGGCTTCCGTTGAGCTTCCAGGTGGCACGCGGCGCGTCAGGGCCGATGTCACGCGGGACCTCAACGGTCATGTCGATGAACTGGTAGTTGATCGCGGCACCTTTGCCGGTGAGATAGGACCACATCTCCTCGGCAAGGTCCGCCCAGTCCCGAATGCTGCGTTCACTGGCAGCTGGTTCTTCAGTCGCACTTAGGTCAGTCATGATGGTCAATCCCCTTCGATGGGCCAGGAGCCAGCGGATAACTACCGTTGGTGGGGTGGAGCCACGGGGATGCGGAAAAACAGCTGCCGGTGCTCCGTTTGAACGCTGGTGCCGGGCTTGAACGCCCGGCAAGCATCACTGTATTCCCGCACCAGGGGCGGGGGAATACAGCGGGACGCGGAACGTTCTTGCCGCGAATTGGGTTCCCGGGTGCGGAACGCCCTGCGCGGACGCACACTGGAAGCATGACAACAAGAATCGTTCCGGCCATGCCCGGCCCCGGGCAGGAGTCGGTATGGGACTATCCCCGCCCGCCGCGGATCGAACCAGCAGCGAACGGATACGTATCGTCCTGGGCGGGGAGCTGATCCTCGATACCACCGATTCGTTGCGCGTCCTCGAAACCAGCCACCCACCGGTGTACTACATCCTCAAGTCAGCATTCGCCACCGGTTCCCTGGAGCCTGCCTCGGGCAGCAGCTTCTGCGAGTTCAAGGGTTCCGCGAAGTACCTGACCGTGCGCGGCGGCGGCAAGGAAGCGGACAGCGCCGCCTGGTCCTATCCTGAGCCCGCCTCCGGCTTCGAGGCACTCGCTGACCGGGTGGCGGTCTACCCGGCCCGGATGGATTACTGCGAAGTGGATGGCGAACGGGTCACCGCCCAGCCCGGTCGGTTCTACGGCGGCTGGATCACCAGCCGGGTGGTGGGCCCGTTCAAAGGCGAGCCGGGGACCATGGACTGGTGACCGCAAGCCCACCATCATCATGCTCACAACGAATATCCAGACAACTCCCAGAGACTGGGAGCATGATGGGAGCATGAACAAGAACGGTCCAGAAGCCCGGCTGCTCGTCGTCGATGATGAACCCAACATCCGCGAGCTCCTCTCCACGTCGCTCCGGTTCGCCGGCTTTGAAGTGGTCTCCGCCGCGAACGGCCGCGACGCCCTCGCCGCGGCCGATACCCACGCCCCCGACCTGGCCGTGCTGGACGTCATGCTCCCTGACATGGACGGCTTCACCGTGACCCGCCGGCTTCGTGCCTCCGGCAAGCACTTCCCCGTTCTCTTCCTGACCGCCAAGGACGACACGGAGGACAAGGTTACGGGCCTGACCGTGGGCGGCGACGACTACGTCACCAAACCCTTCAGCCTCGACGAAGTGGTGGCCAGGATCCGGGCCGTGCTCCGCCGCACACAGCCCCTGCTGGACGACGACGCGGTCATCCGCGTGGACGACCTCGAACTCGACGACGATGCCCACGAGGTGCGGCGTGGCGGCACCGTCATTGAGCTCTCCCCCACCGAGTTCAAGCTCCTGCGCTATCTCATGCTCAACCCCAACCGGGTCCTGTCCAAGTCGCAGATCCTTGACCACGTCTGGGAGTACAACTTCAACGGCGACGCGTCCATCGTGGAGTCCTACATCTCCTACCTTCGGCGGAAAGTGGACATCGACCCCGAGGCACCGGCCCTGATCCAGACCAAGCGCGGCGTGGGCTACGTCCTGCGGACGGCCGAAAAGCGCTGACCTTGCTGAAGCGGTGGAAGTCGGCCTCACTCAGGTCGCAGCTGGTGGCCATGATCATGGCCCTGCTGATTGTGGCCCTGACGGTGACCGGCGCGGTGACCCTGACACTGCTGCACAGCTACCTTCAGGGCCAGGTGGATGACAAACTGAACGCCGCCGTCGACTCCGCCCGGAAACAACGCTCCTTCACCCAGCTGCAGGCTCCCAGCTCCATACCCACCGACTACTCGCTGATGCTCTTCGCTCCGGGCGAGCAGCCGTACACGTTCGGCGGCGATCCCGACGACCACCCGGACATCAGCTCCATGACCGTCGAGCAGGCGCAGGCCCGCGGGCTGGCCCCCTTCCAGGTCCGCGGGACGGACGGGGAGAACTGGCGCGTGGTGGCGGTGACGGTCCAGAACGGCCAAACCACTGCCGTGGTGGTGATTGGGCTGCCGCTGGAGAGCGTGGACGACGTCCTCAAGCATGCCACCCTGGTGGTCACCGGGGTAGGCCTGCTGACGCTGCTGCTGGCCTCGCTCATTGCGAGCTGGACAGTGTCCCGTTCCTTCCGGCCTCTGGCCAGGGTGGAGAAAACGGCGGCAGCCATTGCCGCCGGCGACCTCTCCCGCCGCGTGGAAGTGGAGAACCCCACTACCGAGCTGGGCCGGCTCAGCAGTTCCCTGAATGCCATGCTGGCGCATATTGAAACCGCCTTCGCAGCGCGGACGGCCTCCGAAGCCAGGATGCGCCGCTTTGCGGCCGATGCCTCCCACGAGCTGCGTACCCCGCTGGTGACCATCCGCGGGTTCTCCGAGCTGTACCGCCACGGCGCCCTGGCCACGGACGAGGACGTGGCCACAGCCATGGGCCGGATCGAAAGCGAAGCCAAGCGCATGGGGTCGATGGTTGAGGACCTGCTCCTGCTGGCCCGCCTCGACGAGCAGCGGCCCCTGCAGCAGAAGCCGGTGGACCTGCAGCTGATCGCCCACGATGCCGTGGTGGACACGCAGGCGAGCGACCGTTCCAGGGTGATTTCACTGACCGGGCTCGACGGCGGACCGGCGGCACCTGCCCCGGTGCTCGGGGATGAGGCCAAATTGCGCCAGGTGGTGGGAAACCTCGTGGGCAACGCGTTGCGCTACACCCCGGAGGGCAGTCCCATCGAACTCGCCGTGGGAGTCCGCAGGGCCGACGGCGGGGAGCGGTCTGTCATCGAAGTGCGGGACCACGGACCGGGCATCTCCGAAGAGGAGGCGGCCAAGGTCTTCGAACGCTTCTACCGTGCGGACACCTCCCGCACCAGGGAGACAGGCGGCAGCGGCCTGGGGCTCGCCATCGTGGCGGCCATCGTGGGATCCCACGGCGGCTCGGTGCGGGTGGAGAAGACCGACGGCGGCGGCGCCACCCTGATGGTCAGCCTGCCGCGGCGTGAAGAGCCATCCCGGGATGGCGGCGGAGACGGCCAGGAAGCAGCCGGAAGTACCGCCGGTGCCAGGGGCAGCGACGGATCGGTTATCCACATATAGCCGGCCGGCCATGGCTCCGGCCCGCCGCCGCTCCATAGGCTCGTCCCAGCAGCCCGGACCCCCCGGGCGCGGGGGCATTCCCCGCCCTACCTGAGAGGCACAGCCATGAGCATCATTTCCGTCGACACAGAATTACTGCAGCTGAAGTCCGCCAACGTGCAGGCCACCGTGGACCGGATCAGCGCCGACGTGCAAACAATGAAGCGCGGACTGGATGAACTCCAGGGATCATGGCGTGGCTCCGCAGCCACCAACTTCCAGGCACTCGTCACCGAATGGACCATCACCCAGGGCCGGGTGGAGGCTTCACTGGCATCCATCAACACCGCATTGGCCTCTGCCGCCGCCACTTACGCCCAGGCGGAGCAGGGGAACGCGCAGCGGTTCAGCTGACACCCCCGGGTCAGGCCTCCGGAGTACCCTGGTGGAACCGCAACCGCCAGCGGCCCCCATCGAGGACCCACAGCGAACTGCGGAGCGTAGTGCCGGATCGAGCAAAGCTTCGGTACGTCAGCAGGACCGCGCTGGTGCCGATGCGCTCTGCACCCAGGATTTCAATATCGGTCCGTTCCCCCGGGTCCTCCTCGAGGGCCATCATCATGGCGTCCCGGGTCCAGACCCTTCCGGAGCTCCCGATTTCCACGAAGTCCGGGTGGAGGAGGACGGCGGTCCGCCCGATATCCCCCCGCACCAAGGGACCCAGCAGCTCACGTTCGAGCTCTTCCACCAGCGCCTCGGGCGGAACGGAGCCAGCGTGCTGGGTTGCCTCGGCCTCTTCGAAGGCTTCGTTGTCCAGTTCACTGAACAGGTCAAGTTCCTCGAAGGCCGGGACGGGCGCCGGCGTGGCCCGCGGCCTCCCCACAGCATCAGCGCCGCGGGCTGTCGGAACGTCGCCGGTGGCTGCAGGCACCGCGCCGGAAGGAGCGGCCGCAGGACGGACCGGCGCGGCGGGCGGAATGTCCAGCGTGGCGGGCGGCAGGCCCGCGCCGGAGGCAGGCTGCGGGGCCGCGGCACGCCCGGAGGTGCCCGGGTGGTGGCCGCCGGGGAAGCCCGGGCCCGACCTTGCCGCCACTCCCTGCTGGTAGGCGGTGGCCGCAGCCCTGGCACGCTCGTCGGCTGCCTCATTCAGGTCGTGGCCGGCGTGCCCCTTGACCCATTCGAAGGTGTAGGTCCTGCCGGCCAGTTCGCGGTCAAGTTCCTTCAGCAGTTCCACGTTCAGGACAGGCTTTCCATCGGCCTTGCGCCAGCCCTTGCGCTTCCATCCAGGCATCCATTTGGTAATGGAGTTGATCACGTACTGGCTGTCGCAAAGGATGCGCAGGTCTTCCCCGGGCAGGTGCGCGGTGGCGCGCAGGAGGTCAAGGACAGCCATCAGCTCCCCCTGGTTGTTGGTCCCGTGGGGCCAGCCGCCGGCGCGCCAGCAATCGTCATTCACATACCAGGCCCAGCCGGCCGGGCCGGGGTTTCCCAAGGCCGAACCATCAGCCGCTGCAGTAATCGTCACCGGTCCATCCTGCCAGAAGCGGCCGACAGCGGCCCGGCCAAGATGTGGGAAACCGTTTACCGAAAGTTCTTGACGGGGGTGCGGGATGCGCGAAACAATCACAGCATCACATGAGAAAGCGGTTTCTCACACATCTTGGGCTACGTCGGTCGACCGTGCTGCCGCCGCCCCCGGAGAAGCCAACCCGGAAGGAACATCAATGACGATTCCAGTCGTAAGCCGCCGCAGTTTCCAGCTTGGCGCCGCCGCCCTGGCCCTGTCCATCCTGGCCACAGGCTGCGGAGCCCCGGGCGGATCGGGCGACAACGGCCAGGTAACCCTGCGGTTCGCATGGTGGGGCAACGAATACCTCAACGGACAGACGGACAAGGTCATCGCCGCGTTTGAGGCGTCCCACCCAAACATCAAGATCAAGGCCGAGCCCGGCGAATGGTCCAGCTACTGGGACAAGCTGGCCACGAAGACCGCCGCCAATGATGCGCCCGACGTCATCCAGATGGACCAGAAGTACATTGCCGAATACGGCGGCCGCGGCGCGCTGATGGATCTCTCAAAGCAAAGCGGCATCGACACCGCAAAACTGGACAAGGAAGCACTGGCCTCCGGCCAGTACAACGGCGCCCAGTACGGGCTGAGCACTGGCCGGAATGCCTATGTCATCATGGCAAACACCAAGGTATTCGAAGCGGCCGGGGTGCCCGTTCCGGACGACAAGACATGGACGTGGAAGGACTTCACGGACACCGCTGCAAAGATCAGTGCTGCAGGGGACGGAAAGACCTATGGAGCCGCCTACGGCAGCAACGAGGCCGACCTGATCATTTGGCTGCGCCAGCACGGGGAAAACCTCTACTCCGCTGACGGCAAGCTCGGCTTCGAGGCCGACACGGCCGCCTCCTTCTGGGATCGGCTCAAGGAGCAGCGCGATTCCAAGGCCAGCCCGCCGGCCACGGTGGCCACGGAGGACGCCGGGGCCGGGCTTGAAGAAAGCCTCTTCGGTACAAACCGGGTGGCCATGGCCTGGTGGTGGACCAACCAGCTTGGATCGCTTGAGGCCACCACAGGCAGCAGCATCAAGATGCTGCGCGCTCCGAGCAGGGACGGCGCATCGGCCGCGAACGGCATGTACTACAAACCGACCATGTTCTGGTCCGCCTCCTCCCGGTCCAAGCATCCCCAGCAGGCCGCAGAGTTCATCAACTACCTCACCAACAGCCCTGAGGCGGGCGCCATCCTGATGACGGACAGGGGCGTGCCCACCAACATCGACATCGTCGCGGACATCACGCCCACGCTGAAGCCGGCGGACACCACGGTGGTCGGGTTCCTGAACGACATTGCGCCGGACATCAAGGATGCACCCCCGGTCCCTCCCGTGGGTGCCGGAAGCGTCCAGAACGTCATCAAACGCTACACGGATGAAGTGCTGTATGACCGGCTGACCCCCCAGGCCGCGGCGGACGCCTTTAGGAAGGAAGTCCAGGGGATGCTGGACTCGGCCAGGAAGTAAATCCCCGGCAGGATCCTGGCACCGGGACAAAAAAGTGCGGCCCCCTCCGAAGAGGGGGCCGCCCGTTAGTAACTGGTCGGGGCCGGTCCCGGCCGGGCGGCTTAGAAGCCGCCCATGCCGCCCATGCCGCCCATGTCGTCTCCACCGGCGGGGGCAGAAGCCTTCTCCGGCTTGTCAGCCACAACAGCTTCGGTGGTGAGGAACAGGCCGGCGATGGAGGCCGCGTTCTGCAGGGCAGAGCGGGTTACCTTGACCGGATCGTTCACGCCGGCTGCCAGCAGGTCGACGTACTCGCCGGTGGCTGCGTTCAGGCCGTGGCCTGCGGGCAGGCCGCGGACCTTGTCGACAACCACGCCAGGCTCGAGGCCGGCGTTGAAGGCAATCTGCTTCAGCGGAGCGTCGATGGCAACGCGGACGATGTTGGCGCCCGTTGCTTCGTCGCCGGACAGCTGCAGGTTGGCAAATGCCTTGGCACCGGCCTGGATCAGGGCCACGCCACCACCGGCGACGATGCCTTCTTCAACCGCAGCCTTGGCGTTGCGGACGGCGTCCTCGATGCGGTGCTTGCGTTCCTTGAGCTCGACCTCGGTTGCAGCACCGGCCTTGATGACTGCAACACCGCCGGCCAGCTTGGCCAGGCGCTCCTGCAGCTTCTCGCGGTCGTAGTCGGAGTCGGAGTTCTCGATCTCGGCGCGGATCTGGGAGACGCGGCCGGCGATCTGGTCGGCGTCGCCGGCACCTTCGACGATGGTGGTCTCGTCCTTGGTGACAACAACCTTGCGGGCCTGGCCCAGCAGTTCAAGGCCGGCGGTCTCGAGCTTGAGTCCAACTTCCTCGGAGATGACCTGGCCGCCGGTCAGGACGGCGATGTCGGCCAACTGGGCCTTGCGGCGGTCACCGAAGCCCGGAGCCTTGACGGCAACGGACTTGAAGGTGCCACGGATCTTGTTGACGATCAGGGTGGCCAGGGCCTCGCCCTCGATGTCCTCTGCAATGATCAGCAGCGGCTTGTTGGACTGCATGACCTTTTCCAGGACAGCAACCAGTTCCTTGACGTTGGAGATCTTGGAGTTGACGATCAGGATGTACGGATCCTCGAGGACCGTTTCCTGGCGCTCAGCGTCGGTGACGAAGTAGGCAGAGATGTAACCCTTGTCGAAGCGCATGCCTTCGGTGAGTTCCAGCTCCAGGCCGAAGGTGTTGGACTCCTCGACCGTGATGACGCCTTCCTTGCCCACCTTGTCCAGGGCTTCGGCGATGAGGGCGCCGATCTCGTCGTCACCGGCGGAGATGGAGGCAGTAGCCGCGATCTCTTCCTTGGTTTCGATTTCCTTGGCGGAGTTCAGCAGCTCGGCGGTGACGGCCTCAACAGCCTTTTCGATGCCGCGCTTGAGGGACAGCGGGTCGGCGCCGGCGGCAACGTTGCGCAGGCCTTCCTTGACCAGGGCCTGGGCCAGGACGGTTGCCGTGGTGGTGCCGTCACCGGCAACGTCGTCAGTCTTCTTGGCAACTTCCTTGACCAGCTCTGCGCCGATCTTCTCGTAGGGATCGTCCAGCTCGATCTCCTTGGCGATGGAAACACCATCGTTGGTGATCGTGGGGGCGCCCCACTTCTTTTCGAGGACGACGTTGCGTCCACGCGGGCCGAGGGTGACCTTAACGGCGTCGGCGAGGGTGTTCAGGCCACGCTCAAGGCCGCGGCGTGCCTCTTCATCAAATGCAATGATCTTGGCCATAACGGCAATAGTCCTTTCGGGACAGTCGTTAAGAATGAACCTTCGCTGCAGTGCCCGCGACGGACGATCCTTTGCCGGCGGCCTCTGTATGCCTCCGGGCGGGGATCTCACTGAAGTGAGGTGTTTCTTTCGCTCCTCGACCGGTGCCGTGCGCTGCCGGCCGGAACCAGGCGTTGCTTTAGCAGTCGGTGCGTCAGAGTGCTAAGTCAATAATTAGCACTCCCCAGGTGAGAGTGCAAGCGAAAAGACGCTTGATGCCCTGCGGGAAGCAGCGGCTTCGCCCAGGGCGATCAGCCGGAGTGTCCGGCTGTCTCCCGGCCGGACAGGGCGGGGTTGTTGTCGGGTCCGAAGGTGTACACGGAGAAGAGGGCCGTGGTGATGTCGCCCTTGGCGTCGAAGGCCACCGGGCCCGATTCGCCGTCATAGTTGATGTCCGGGCCGGCAGCAAGGCCGCCCAGGCACTCCTTGTAGCTCAAGCATGGGGCGGTCGGCACTCCGGCTCCAGGGTCGGCTGCCCCTCCGGAGACGGCAATCAGGTTGGCGGCAATGGAGCGTCCGGCGTCATCCTGGGCACGTGCTGCGGCGAGGGCCGCCAGCGTTACGGCATCGTAGGTTTCGGCAGCGTAGGAGAGGTCCTTGAGGGCAGGGTCCACCGCCAGCAGTTTTGCCTGGAACGCAGCGGTGGGCAACTGTCCGGGGACGACGGCACGTGCGCCCTCCAGGGTCCCGGAGGCGAGCCTGGATCCGTAACGGGCAAACGCGCCGTCGCTGAGGATGATCCGTGAACCGCTGAGGCCGGCGCTGTCCAGCCCGGCCAGGGCGTCCTGCGCGCCCTCGCGGGCAATCAGGACGACGGCGTCCGGCTTGGCCTTTGCCATGGAGCGCGCGGCTTCGGCGGCGGCACCGTCCTTGAAGCCGGCCCCGGGCAGGACCGTGAGTCCGGACTTTCTCGCAGCGTCCGTGACGGCAGCGGAGAGGTCCTTGCCGTAGGAGCCTTCCTGGTACAGCACGCCGATGGTGGCAGCGCCGGAGTCCTTGGCGAGTTTTGCCAACACGGGGCCCTGGGCGACGTCGGCCGCGGCGGTGCGGAAATAGTAGCCTCCGCTGGTAAGCTCCGACAGGCCTGCAGCAGTGTTGGCCGGCGAGATGAGCGGTATGCGCGCGTGGGACAGAACGTCCACCGCGGCGGCTGCGTGGCTGGAGTCAGTGGGTCCAATCACCACATCCGCTTTGGCGGCGAGGTCCTTTGCCTGCCTTCCCGTGTCCTGGTCCGGGTGCACCGGGACGAGCTCCACCGGCCGGCCTTTGTGTCCGCCGGCGGCGTTGATGTCCTGGACAGCGAGCTTGGCGGCAGCCAGCTGGGGCGCGTTAAGGAAGGCATTGTCACCGGCGTTGTCCAGGACCAGCCCCACCCGCAGGACGCCGTCGCCGGAGGCCTCCGCCGTTTCCACCCTGGCGTTGCCGCCGGTGCCGGCGCATGCCGTCATCGAAAGAACCGCTCCCGCGGACAGGGCGAGGGCCGCGCGGACGCGGACACCGGGTCGCAAAGCAGGCATCACTGCGCCGGCCGGACGTTTTCCGCCTGCGGACCCTTTTCACCCTCGCCCACATCGAGCTGGACCCGCTGCCCCTCGGCCAGGGCACGGTACCCCTCCCCCTGGATTGCGGACCAGTGGACAAAAATGTCATCACCGGAGCCGTCAACGGTGATGAAGCCGTAGCCCTTTTCAGCGTTGAACCATTTCACGGTTCCCAGTGCCATGATGAACAACTCTTTCCGTTTGGGGCCAGGTGGAGACCGGACCTGCGTTACTGGACGGCGTGCGGCTACCGGTAACCCGGGCCCAGGACCACGACGAGCGGCGACTGGAATTCGGTGCTGTCCACCACGGTGGGGATGTTCAGCAGCCCGGCAAGCGCCTGGGCGCTGGCCAGGTGCTGGGGGCCGGCGTAGAAGATCACGGAGGACTTTTGCGGGGCTCCGGACCAGTTGCCAACCTGGCCCAGCCGCCATCCGTCTGCTTGGACGGTTCCGCCTACCCGGCTGGCCAGCCCCGCCGTGCCGGCGGCGTTGTAGATGGCAACTGCCTGGGTCCTGTCGACAGCAGCCTGCTGGGTGGCAGAGGCCGTGGACTCCGGCGAGGGGCCGGCGTCCTGGGTTGGCTCGGAAGAGGCGGGGGGCGCCGGGGACGTCACGGGCGCGGAAGCGGAAGGCGTGGCCGAAGGGGCTGTGCCGGTGCCGGCCAGCGGAGCTGACTCCACGCTGGCGGAGGCCTGGCTGGCGGTGGCGTTGAAGCCAAGTTTGGGAAGGATCAGGAAGGACATCAACCCTATGGCCAGGGCCGCCACTCCCATAGCCAGGATGGGCCACAGCCGCACGCGGGACGGGGCCGAGGCCGTCCGGTGGACACCTTGTCGCGACGCAGCCTCCGGGACTTTGTCGAATTCATCGCGGGCGTATCTGGTCATGGTGGAAGGACATCCTTGTTGATTGCGGCTGTTGTCCCGGCCTGGGGCGTCTTAAGCGTCGGATCCCAGGCGCCGGGCAGTACGTGCACGGTGGCGCGACGTACGTAGTCTACGCAATCTCTTGACCAGCATGGGATCGTGGGCCAGCGCATCCTCGCGGTCGATCAACGCGTTCAGGAGCTGGTAGTAATGGGTGGCGGAGAGGTCAAACAGGTCACGGATCGCCTGCTCCTTGGCTCCCGCGTACTTCCACCACTGCCGTTCCAGGGCCAGCATTTGTTGTTCACGCTCGGACAGGGAGGACTCACGAAGGATGAAATCCGCCAGGAGGGACTTCCCTGGGTCCTGCTCCGGCAGGTGTTCCCGGGCCGGTTCCGCCACGGCACACTCCTTCGCTGGTAACGGTCAATGTCTTACCCCTATGCTAGCCGCCGAATAACAAGGGTGTCATTTAAGCCAAGCCGGCTGAATGTTCCCGGCCCGCTGTGCACCGTCCCTGCAACAATGGAACGATGTTTGAACCGGATGCCCTCTTCGAGCTGCACCAGGACCCTGCGGACGCCGCCGGCTTCGCCGATCTGGCGCAGCTGCCACTGGCAGAGCTGATGGCTCCGGACTGGGCCGCGGCGCTGCAGGGCGTGGAAGCCCAGCTCCGGAAGGTCCTGGCGTTCCTCGCAGACGAAGAGGCGGCCGGGCACCAGCTCCTGCCGCCGCCGTCGAACGTCCTGCGCGCCTTCCGCCAGCCCCTCGCGGACGTGAAGGTCCTCATCGTGGGGCAGGACCCCTACCCCACGCCGGGACACGCCGTCGGCCTGTCGTTTTCGGTTGAACCGCACGTCCGGCCCCTCCCCCGCAGCCTGGTCAACATCTACCGGGAGCTGGAATCGGACCTGGGAATTCCTCCGCGCGTCCATGGAGATTTGTCGGCGTGGACGGAGCAGGGGGTGCTGCTCCTGAACCGGGTGCTCACCGTCCGGGCCGGCGCGGCTGGCTCCCACCGGGGCAAAGGCTGGGAGGAAATTACGACGGCGGCAGTCACCGCGCTGGCCGCCCGCAAGTCCCCGGACGGGTCCGGGATGCCGCTGGTGGCGGTGTTGTGGGGCAAGGAGGCTGAGGGCGTCAGGCCGCTCCTGGCCGGCGCCCCCGTGGTCACCAGCCCGCACCCCAGTCCGTTGTCCGCGTCCCGGGGGTTCTTTGGTTCCAGGCCGTTCAGCCGCGTGAACCAGCTGCTCCGGGAACAGGGTGCGCGGGACGTAACCTGGGAACTCCCGCCGCTCCCCTAGCTAGGCTTGCCTTATGAGCACTGTCCCCGCCGCCACCAGCGCAACCAAGAAGAGCCGCCCGCAGGTCAACCTCACCGTGCTGCGGAAGGAACAGCTCTCCCCGCACATGGTCCGGATTGTGGCCGGCGGAGAGGGCTTCGGCGATTTCGTCAACAACGGGTTCGTTGACCGTTACGTGAAGATCGTCTTCCCACAGCCCGGCGTGGAGTACCCCTCCCCGCTGGATCTCTGGACGGTGCGGGAAACCATGCCGCGGGAGCAGTGGCCCTTCACCCGTACCTATACGCTGCGCTGGGTGGATCCCGAGGCCCGGGAGCTGGCCATCGACTTCGTGGTCCATGGCGATGAGGGGTTCGCCGGTCCGTGGGCGGCCAACGCCCAGCCGGGTGAGCCGCTGATCTTTACCGGCCCCGGCGGCGCGTACAACCCCAACCCCGAGGCCGACTGGTACCTCTTTGCCGGTGACGAGTCGGCCCTGCCCGCCATCGCCGCCTGCATCGAGTCACTGCCGGCAGGCGCAACCGGGCTGGCCTTTTTGGAGGTCGGCTCCGAGGCGGACATCCAGCCCATTGCCGCCCCGGCGGGACTGCGCATCACGTGGCTGCCCCGCAACGGCACATCGGCGGGTTCCAGCGATCTGCTGGTGAACGCAGTGGCCGGCGCGGAATGGCCCGATGGCACGGTGGATGTCTTTGCGCACGGCGAACGCGGCTACATGAAAGCCCTGCGCGAGGTCCTGTTCAAACAGCGCGGACTGGAGCGCCGGCAGGTGTCCCTCTCCGGGTACTGGGCGCAGGGCCGGGTGGAGGACGTCTTCCAGGCTGAGAAGAAGCTTCCGGTCGGCCAGATCTAGCCTGGAAAGGCGGCCGTGGCTTAGCGGCGCCGGGCCCGGCGCCGCTCGTTGCTTGCCAGGCTGCGGGTCAGCGGACGGGCCAGCACGTCGCCCAGCACAATCCCGCCGGCCGTACCCAGCACAATGGCGCCGGCACTGAGCATCCCGCCGGCACCCGCCAGGACTTCAGACTCCTCAACGGTGAGCACATACATGGACCGGAAAATCGTGAGGCCCGGCAGCAGGATGAGTGCCGCGGGCACGGCCACCACCAGCTGCGGTGCGCCCATGCGCAAGGCCACCACCCGTGCCAGCAGGCCAATGACGACGGCGGCCATGGCAGGCGCAAACCGGTCCCCGATGCCCAACTGGCCACAGCCGAGCAACACCAGGTAGCCGGCCACGCCCACGGCTGCCGTGGGCAGCAGGAGCTTCCACGTGGTCTGTTCCGTGATGCCGATGGCCATCACAGCGGCGGCCACGAAGAGGATCAGGACCCACAGATCGTAGGCGGGCGGGAAGGTCTGCGTTACGTCGATGCGCTGCAGCCCGGTCAACTCCCCCACCACGAAGGCCACAGCGATGCCCGCCACGATGGCGCCGAAGGTCAGCAGGGTGGACAGGAACCGCCCCGCGGCCGTCACGGGGAAGCCGTTGATGGCGTCCTGCACGGAGGAGACCAGGCGCCCGGTGGGCAGGAGGAGCAGAATGCCACCCACCACCACGATGGACGGCGACGTGGTGAGCCCCAGCTGCCAGAGCAACAGCGCCAGCATGGTGACCACGAAAGAGCAGCTCGCGGTGATGAAGAAGTCAGGAACCCGCCATCGTCCCAGCTGCCGGGCCAGCAGGCTGATGCCGATGTTGGCCACGAACGCGATCACCGACGACACCGGGCCGCCGCCCAGCACCCCCACGAACACGGCGGCGAAAATGCCGAACGCCACGGTGACCATCCACCGCGGGTAGGGCTTGGGGCTGGTGATGGCCTCATTGAGCCTGCGGATCGCTTCGTCACGGCCCACACCTCCGGCCACGATGTCGGTGACCAGCTGGTGCACCTTGGCCAGGCCGGCGTAGTTGTTGGTCCAGGACCGCACCACGCGCAGCAGGGCGATGGGGGTCTGGTCCTTGGGCGCATAGTTGATGCCCACTGACTGGTTGGTGATGTCCACTTCGATGTTCTTCAGCCCCAGGGCCGCCGTGACCGCGATGATGCTGGTTTCGACTTCCAGGGCACCCGCGCCGTAGCGGAACATGGTCTCAGCCAGGTGCAGGGCGAAGTCCAGGGTTTTGCGCGCGGACGTATCCACGCCGCCCACCTGGATGGTGGGGTTGGCGTACGGGCTGCCCGCCAGCCGGTCCACGATGCTCAGCGGAGCCGTGGGAGGATTCTCGCCCTGCACCAGGCGGCGCAGCATCCTCTTGGCGGCGGCGTCCTGCCGAAGCTGCGCAGGGGTCAGTGGTTCAGTCTTGGGCAGGCCGTCAGTCTTCGGCCTGGACCCTGGCCATTCGGGCCGGTTGGTCATGCCCGGTTCCTCCCTGTGCGCGGTTGATGGACTCTCAGGATGCGCGCTTCAGCGGCAGTTTACCCAGCAGGGTGCGGGCGGCAGCGGCAGCGGACCTGGCCAGCCGGTTGGCGTGGAAGACGGCGGGGCGGACCGGGCTTACGAAGTCCCCCACCAGCTGGACCACTTCCCCGCCGAATCCCTTCTTGAATTCGTAGCCGCCGTGGCCTTCCTCGTCCTGCCCGGAGATGCCGAACGTGCCGTAAAAGTTGTACCGCGGGTAGCCCTTCTCCAGGGCGTGCAGCATCATTCCCCAGTAGAGGGAGGTTGCGCCGTTGAAATAGATGTAGTCCTGCACGGTGCCGCCGATCACGCACACCACCTCATCGCCGTAGCAGACGAAGTGGATGGCCGCCACGGTGGCCGTTCCCACCGAGTCCGGGAAGCGTTCAATGTCCTTCAGGCTCCGCTCGTAGCTGTCCACCAGGTCCTGGACCACTTTGAGCCGGTTGGCCTTTTTCTTGCTGCCGGTCTCCTCCACCTCGCGGCGGAGGTCCGCCGCTGTGGCCGACTCGGCAGCCAGCCGTTCGGTGATGGATTTGCGGTAGGCGGGGATGTCGATCTTGGCCATCATCAGCTTGGTGAACTCCGCGGAGGTGGTGCGGAGCAGGTTCTCGTAATAGGCGCGTTCGCGGTACACGAACCCTTTTTCGTCGCCTGCCCGGCTCAATGCACCGTAGAAATCGTCCAGCGTCTCCAGGGTGGCCTGTTCCAGGAAGACGCCGTTCTTTTCCGCCTTGCGGATGGCTTTGCGCGTGCGGTAGCTGGTGCCCATGATCAGCTCTTCGGCGTCCTGGATCCCCACCAGGTTCTTGATGAACATCCAGTTGACGTTGATGAAGTTCATGTCCAGGCCCTGGTGCTGGAATCCGAGCTGTTCCAGGTCCGCCACCAGCGGCCTGTTGTCCTCGATTTCCGGGTGCTCGGCACCGTCGGCGTCCCGTGCGATGTACCTGATGTTCGGCGAGATCCGCAGTTCAGCCGCTTTGCGCTCAGCAGCATGCTTGCGGAGAAGCCCGACGACGGCGCGCACCAGGTCCCGGTCCGAGTAGTCCATGAGGGGGCCCTTGGCACACTCGCAGACGGTATAGCCCAGCCGGGTGGTGGTGTAGTTGAGCTTTCCCGCGGCCACCAGCTCGCCGTCGCGCCGGACCCCGAAGAGTTCCACCTGCTGGCCCCGGGCACGCTGGAAGCGGGCGAAGTCGAGGGACTGCAGGAAGCTGTTCTGCGGGTGCTTCAGGGCGAAGGCCTCGAATTCGGTGTCGCTGAGGTTGGCGTATTCAAGCCCGGTCGCGGCGGAAACTGGATTCAAGGGGTGACCTTCTTCTGGACTCTTCGCGGCCTGTGGGCACGCGCTGGGTGGAGGGTGTTCAGGGTGGACGGTGTTCAGGGCTGCCGGCACCGGTGCGTGCGGGCGGCGCTCAGGAGAGAGCGCCTTCGCGGCAGCAGGTCAGTAGAACTGCTGCCCGGTTCGTGCGGTCTCGATCCGGCGGAACACTTTCTCTCCACCGTTGACCCAGAGCCGGTGCCGGAGCGGGGACAGGATGTAGTCGTGGCAGCCCACAAAGTCAGTGACCGTCTTGGTGAAGCTGGTCTTGAACATGCCCATTCCGTAGAGGTTGTGGGTCTTGTCCTTGATGCGCGCAGCCGGCGGGGTGCCGCAGAAGTCGTATTCCGTGCAGCCAAGTTCCTGCATCCGCCGGATGGCCGTCCACTGCACCAGGTGCGAGTCCCCGTACTGCTTGCGGTTCTGGGTGGAACCGCCGTCCTTGTACGTTGCCTTGCCCCCGTAGTTGATGACGAAGGCACCCACGCTGGGTTTTCCGTCCTCGTAGGCGAAGAAGAAGTTGCCCTGGCCGCGGTTGCAGAACTCGTCCCAGAACCGCTCGTAGTAGTCATAGCTGCGCAGGGGCATGGAACCCTTTGCGTTGACCGTGTTGGCCATCAGGTCGTACAGGGCCCGGTAGGTTTCCGGTCCTTGTTCCTGCCGGACCACCTGGCAGCCCTCGCGCTCTGCGCGCCGGATTGCGTTCCTGGCCCGGGAAGAGATGGCTTTAAAGACTTCCTCTTCCGTGCCGGAGATATCCAGCAGGGCGGTGGAATCGTTGGACTGGATGTTGGGGGCTTTGGCCAGGTGGGCGGCTGCCAGTTCCTGCTGCGCTTCGGCTGAGTCGATGATGTCAGGTTCCACCTTGATGGTGAAAACCCTCAGCTTGCTGCTGCGGACCAGCTGCGCGCACGCTTCGAGGGCAGCTCCCAGGTCTGCTGCCCCTGCCAGGTCGGGGCCCTTGATGAGGTACCAGAGCCGTCCCAGGACGGGGAAGCTTTTTTCCAGCACCAGGTTGTAGCTGGCGTTCCCGCGGCCTCCCAGCACCAGGAACCGGACTTTCCAGCCGCTTCCGTTCTTGACCGATGCGTAGGCAGCGGACTGCAGCATGTTGCCGCCGTTCGGGTTGGCCGTGACGTGCTTGTCCCAGTTTTCAATTTCCTCGGCTGTGGCAAAACGTGCGGTGAATTCTCGCAAGGGGGCCGTGTCCAATCGGGTTTGTGCGCGGTTTCGGTACTTCTGGATGCGTGCGGACATGCAGCTTCAAGTCTAAAGCCTCAGGCGCTCCCGGCTTTTCTCCGGCATGCCCGGGACGGCGGCCGCGCGGGTGTGGAGCGTCACCTTGACGGAGCTCAGGATGTTCAACAAGGGTTGGGGTATGAGGCCGGATGGGGAACAGAGCACCGCTCCCGCGGGAAGCGGAGGGAAGCCGTACAGTGCCGGGGTGCAGGCCGCCGCGCTTGCCGGTTTCCTGTCGGCGTCCCTGGTGGTGGCAGCGTTGGGCGGGTTGGCATCGGCGGCCAATGTCACGGGGTGGTATGCCACCGCGGACAAGGCCCCCTGGTCCCCGCCCAACGGCGTGTTCGGCCCCGTGTGGACCATCCTTTATGCGGCAATGGCCCTCGCTGCATGGCTGGTTTGGCGCAAACGCACCGCTGGGACACGGCAGGCCATGGTGGTTTACGCCATCCAACTGGCCCTCAACCTCACCTGGACCCCGGTCTTTTTCGCCCTTTACCCTGCCCTCGGCACAGCGGCCCTATGGCTGGGGCTGGCCATCATCGTGGCCCTGGTTGCCGCGGTTACGGTGACGGTGCTGCATTTCGGTCCGATCAGCCGGACGGCAGGACTGCTCCTGCTGCCCTACATCTCATGGCTGGTGTTCGCTGCCAGCCTTAATTGGTGGGCGGCAACGCACAATTAGGCCCACGGGCACCGCCCGGCCCGCCATTCGGGCGGGTGTCAGCGGGGTGTCAGCATTCGACGACGTTGACGGCGAGGCCGCCCATGGCGGTTTCCTTGTATTTGTCGCTCATGTCTTTGCCGGTTTCGCGCATGGTGATGATGACTTCGTCGAGGGAGA
>NZ_JBWJAR010000010.1:0-15441 GCF_056389225.1 Pseudarthrobacter sp. rb
AGCTCAGAAGCCGAACGGCAATCCTGCTACCCCGACTTCATCGAGTACTACAATCAGCGCAGGCCACACACTGCACTCAAAGGCGCCTCACCCGCCAGCCGTGTCACCAACCAACCGGGTTAGTACAGCTAGCGCTACGGAGGCGCCCGCATATCAGCCGCCTAACGGACCTGCCTGGGGAGTGCATCTGGCACCGCTAGCGGAAACCACTGTTTAGTGCCTGCTGGGCCTGTACAGCGACGACGCGAGGTATCTACGAAGCAGGGCAAACGCGTGATCTTATCCGACAAACAGAGAATTTGTGCTGATCCAAGTTGCTTAGGCAAGGACGATGAGTGTTGCGCGAACGTCTGTACTCCGTGGGTACAATCGGGGACCAAGATCAACGAACGCTGCACTCCGGAGGTACGAAGAATAATGTCGGAATGGCTCGAAGTCGGCGTCAACAACTATGTCCTCGTTACTGAAGGATCCCTGCTGAACACGGGCTTAATCCTCGGCTCGGAGCGAGCCATGGTCATTGACACCGGTTGCGGACCCCGTCAAGGCCGAGAGATCCTGCATGCTGTGCTGGAGCGGACTGACCTGCCCCTCGTGGTCGTCAATACTCATGCCCATTACGACCACTTTTTTGGCAATGCCGTCTTCGCGGAAGCCGGCGCCACGGAATTTTGGGCGCATCAGAACTGCGCGCAGGAGATTGACCAGCGGGGCCACCTGCAGCGCCGGGCCGTTGCAACCTCGGAGCCCGAGATGGCCTCCGGCGAGGGGGGCAATGTCGAACTGGTAGTACCTAATGCCATCGTGAAGGACCAGCCGGTCTTGGTCGATCTAGGCGGACTGACAGCAACCCTGTTCTATCTGGGTCGCGGGCACACCGACGGAGACCTACTAATTGGCACGCCGTCTACCCTCTATGTCGGTGATCTTGTGGAGCAGGGTGCTCACCCGTCTTTCGAGGACTCCTATCCCGAAGAATGGGCAGACGTGCTCCGGCACATCTCGGCGCTGCGGCACCGTTACGAGTTCCTGATTCCGGGACACGGGACGCCATGCAGCGACCAGTTTGTCAAAACCATGGCCGACACCATGGGCACGGCTGTTCGGCAGGCCCGACAATCCATCCGTGACACCCCCAACGACGCCACCAAGGCCATACCCGTCCTGCCCTACGGTCCGGAGCAGTCCCGCTGGTTCATCAAGCGTCTTCAGGAGAACTAACGCAGCAGTCTGAATGCGTCGTAACAAATGCCCGCTTTGAGCAAACGTTGAGGTTGCTTTCCTGGCCTTCAACGCATGAGCAAACATGGCGAAACACTCGGCGTCCGGTACGAACGGCAGGACATCCGCCAACGGAGGCTCCGAATTTTGTCTATTTTGGCTCTGTGCGTGCTCGCCGGTGCCACCGTCATCGTGGTCCTGATGGCGGTCGAGCGGTAGGCAAACGTTCCGAAGCCAGGCTGAGGCGTCACCAGCGCAAGCCCGACTCTGAGCGCACTTCGTACTCAATTCCTGTGCTACGCATGCAACTTGCATACTCAAAATCGCAAGCTTCTTTACGTGACTTGTCAATGGGTTTGTCACATGCTTAGGTCATTAGCAGTAAGGATGCTTATGACCGATGGAGATTTTTGTGGCCTTGTCTGACTACGCCTTGGCGCTGTGCGCGCTGCTAGGCACCCTTCTCGTTCCCTTCGTCGGCTTTTATCAGATGCTGCGGCTCAAGCGCCGCGCTCTGCGGATCCCCATCCGGCCGGTACCCGTACCACCCGCACACCGAGGTAATCAACGCTGACCATGCCCTACGTCGATATCAACCCCCATAAAGCCCGTCCTAAGTGGGTGGGCTACGCCATCCTTGCCGTCCTCCTGGTGCTGACCGCGGCCGTGGTTTCGGCCGCACTCATTCACCACTGACCAGCGAATACTGGGCAGGCCCTCCTGCCGGACCCCCTAGACTTACTGATTGAACCAGTGCCGCATAACCGTTTGCCGAAACGTCCGGGGGACAGACATGCCAGATCCGGCGGATCAGAATGCAGGCGCCCAAGCAGAGGATGCAGGGCAGCCGCAGCTGCGCCGACGTCGCGACCTTCGTCGTGCCGACGGCCCAGTTAAGGATGCCTGGACAGGAATCATGCCAGCCGTAACCCCCAACACACCCAACTCCAACGCCGCCGCTGGCCCGGTCAGGCGACGCACGTCCTGGGCTGAGGCGGCCGCTGCGGCCGACGCCACCAAGCCATCCCATGCCCCTTCGGCTGCGCATTCCGTCCCTGTTGCGCAGCCCGCGTCGCCTCCAGCCCCATCTACTGCTGATCCTGCACCTATTGCTTCCGTGCCTCCTGCTGCACCGGCCAGTTCATCGGACGAGGCCGTTCTGAGAGCTGCCGTGCCGCCGTTGGAGGCTCCTGGCCAGACACCCTCCTTCCGCCGAAGCCGGCCCGCCCTGGCTCACACTATCGGCGAGAGCCCCATGCCCGATTTCATCAGCTCACCCGGCCTGTTCATCAAGGAACAGAAGCCCCGGCCCCTCGGCGGGTTTCGTGGTGCCCTCTACAATCTGACCGGGGGAGCATGGAATCTGGGCCCCGGGCCCAAGCAAAGGCAGGAGGACGAGTTGGGCCGCCGGATCTCGAGGCAGCTTCAGGGCAGCTACAACACTGCCGTGTTGAGCCTCAAGGGCGGCATCGGCAAGACCTCCACCACCGTGGGCGTTGGCCTTACTCTCGCCGAATACCGTGGCGACGCACCCTGCGCCATTGACGCCAATCCTGACTCCGGGGACCTCGTGGAGCGCGCCCTGGGTGAGGGCATTTACCAGCAGTCTCCACCGCGGACCATTTCCGACCTGCTGGACAACATCGACTCGATCGACTCCCTGACCTCGCTTGCCCGTTACATGCACCACGCCGGTCGGCTGCACCTGATCGCGGGGGAGCAGGACCCGGAGGTCTCGGACTCGTTGACGGCGGAGGAATACCGCCGGATCCGCAAGCTCATCTCCAGCTACTACTCGGTGGTGTTGACCGACTGCGGCACCGGCGTGACCCACAACGCCATGAGTGGGATCCTGCAGTCGGCCGACAACCTGGTGATCGCGGCCGGTTACGCGGTGTCGGGTGCGAAGCGCGCCCGCAGCACTCTGCATTGGCTGGCCAGCCACGGGTATGAGGACCTTGCCCGCAATGCCATCGTCGTGATCACGGACAAGGACGAGGTCTCGTCCCGGGTGGATAAGGACGCCATCGAGGAGCACTTGGCCGGAATCTGCCGCGAACTCATCGCCGTGCCGCATGACCGTGGAGTTGCGGACGGCGACTTGGTCACTCTGAACGTGCTCAAGTCTGGGACGCGGCGAGCGTACAAGGAAATTGCTGCGGCGATCGTGGACGGTTATCGCTAGTACGGCGCAAATTTTTTGTGTTGCCTCGTTGCGGCTCCTGAGGTCAGCGCCTTTCGGCCCTTCGTATTGATGGCAGGTATTGGGGGTAAGCAAACACAGGTACTCACTACGGGTCAAACTGCCCGGCCTCGCGAATAGCCTGCAGTAATGTTGCTGACCCTGATTCAGATGGTAGGGCTGGGCCCTAAGTGCCGGTTTTGCGGAATAGCGTTAAGGCGTACCCCCCCGCCAGTTTTTTGTTCGCGGGCATGCCTTGAGAGCTGGCAATATAGGCTTGAGCACTTTCCCCAAGGGTTCAAAGTTTCCGGCTATCGGAACGTATATAGGCTCGGTGGGGAGAGTTCACCGGACTAGCCCTTGATCTGCAATTTATGCCGCCCTCAAATTGGAGCAGGCATTCATGCCCTAGACCAGCTGTAGATTGCATTGTCTGCCAGGATTGTCGTGGCATGCGCGGACAAAGCCAACGTGTCCGCAGTAGCTGCGAAAACCGCCCGACCTTGTCAGCAAGCCGGACTGTTCGCTCAGCGCCTTCCAGGGGGTCAAGCGGAAGTCAATGATGGGCGCACGCACGCCTTGACGTGCAGTCCCGCTCCAGTGGAGACACGGCACTCAGGCCCGAGAGACGGCTGCCACGCACGGTTCGTAAGCGCTAGCGCCGCTTACCCCTACTTCTGGAGCATGCTAGTAATTGGGACGGTAACAAGCGGCGGCATGCAGCTTGGATAATGATTCAAGCTGCGGCGTTGGACGACCAGGTGTCGTCACCGGTCTTTTCCTGCGCTGGTGCATCTCAGAGAACGAAATGACCCCGTCAGCGGCAAGGCATGCGACCTGCGACTACTGTGGTCAGTTGCTAACTCGGCCAAGATCAGGACGGAGCTGCTGACTCTAGCGCTCATCAGTCGGTAGCTTGCGCTTGAATACCGCAGGAACCCCAGCGTAAAGACTGTGAGGCGCGCAATCACGGGTCACGACGGATCCTGCGGCGATCACGCAGCCGGGTCCGATGGTCACGCCTGGCAGGATGGTAGCCCGCGCACCGATCCAAGCTCCAGCACCGATAGTGACCGGCACGTCTACGGCCACCCCATCGCCAGCCCTCCACCGGGGCGAACCAATAGCATGAGTCTCCGTGGTCACGAGTACGTCAGGGCCAATTGCAGCCCGAGGTCCGATGGAGATTCGACCCGCGCCGCTGAACGTAACGCCGCGGTTCAGATAGGCGCCCAGGCCGATCTCGATGTTCCGGGTATTCAGTCTCACGCCCGGTTCCATGCCAACACCGCGAACGCTAAGGCCAGACGCTAGTAGCACCCGCCATCGCAGAGGCATCGGCACGACAGGTGACGCGCACAGCGAATGCAGAAAGGTCCAAAACAAATTTCCCCCAAAGAAGTGAAGTGCCGGTGCTATGGTCACATTAGTCGGCTATGCAGGACCGGGATCGGTGGCAGAACTGTATCTCTCGGCTTGACGTTAGAGGCCGTAGGATGACGCGCCTGCCCGCGGGCGAATGCCTACAAGACGGCTTCTACCGCATGCGGATGATGGGGCCTTTGGAATTAACGACGCCACGTCGGAACGGACCCCAACGTGGGCTGCACCCGAACCATGTAGTTTCCTTCCGTTCATGCGGCTACCGCGCTCCTTGTCCACATGAGGCTTGTCACCTGGGTAGAAGAAGTTACTAGACGTCTCGATGATTCCCATCCTCAACACCTACAGGAGCAAGATCAAGCTGTCCCCGAGCGTTTCCGCAGGATTTGACCAAGAAATCGGAAAAATACGGTTGCGCACCAGGCCTCTGGCTCTTCTGTTGGGCCCTCTTACGTGCTGGGCGCGTTCCTGCATTCATTTGCGGGGCCCCAGCCATACTCTGGGTCCGGGCACTTTAGCGGCCGTTCGGGGCGATGCCGTTGTCTCGTTCTCCTGAACATCCAGTTTGGCCCGGACGGCGTTCTTCGGCGGGCGATACTCTACAGAAGGCGAAGGAGTTCGCTTGCGGTAGCCGCATGAAAGCAGGGGACAACTGCACCGGCACGGCCCGCCGCGATGAGGGGTCCGTTCAACTTGCGCACTATCCCGCTCGGCAGGCCACGGCAGTCATGATATTTCCAATCCTTATAATGAAGTGTTTTGGAGAACTTCAAGCTGGGGGACAAATGATCGAAGCTGCAGGACGTCCGGATTTGCGCTCGTTGACGGGGCTTCGGTTCATTGCTGCGATAGTGGTGGTTTTGTATCACACGAGCGTTCAGTTGCTCCCTGAGATGAAACCAGCGGTTTCTATGGGGCAAACAGGGGTTGCTTTCTTCTTCGCCCTGTCCGGTTTTATTTTGGCATGGTCCCAGAATCTTGCGACTCCCAAACGGGTGTTCTACTGGCGGCGGTTCTGCCGGATATGGCCCCTTCATTTCGTAACAACGATTCTGGCCGTCGCGCTCGTAGCCGCATCCCACGCTGAGTTATCTGTGGCGAAGCTACTCGCCGTCCTACTGCTGGTGCAGGCATGGAGCCCGGACGGCCACTGGTCCTTCGCGTTAAACGGCCCCTCGTGGTCGCTATCCTGCGAGATGTTTTTCTACGCGATCTTCCCGTTCCTGGCCGGGTTCCTGCAGCGGCGGTCTATTAAAGTAGTGCTGTTAGTGGCGGGCGGGACGCTATGCATCGCCGTGGTCGGGATTGTCTCACTCTTGCTATTTATTCCTGAGTTGAACTGGGGACTGGCGCTTTACACCTTCCCGGCATACCGTGTGCTGGAGTTCATCGTGGGCATGTGCCTCGGTGTTGCCTTCCGTATGGGTTGGCGGCCGAGGATTACGCCGGCGGTGGGGACTACCGCTGCAGCCGGGATGTTCATCGGCCTAGAGGTGGTCGTAGCGGGGTTCGGTCAGGGGATCGCGCCAGCGCTGGCCGGCATCATCATGTTGCCTAGCGTGGCCGCTCTTATTCTCGCATTTGCATGCAGCGATTTAGCAGGGAGTCGTAGCCTTGCTGGTTCTGATCTTTTGGTGCGTCTGGGCAAATGGTCGTTCGCCCTTTATCTCGTCCACGAGTTGGTACTCCGACTGGCCGCGGGCTTCAGCATAGGTGAGTTCTGGTTCCGTTGCGCGCTCAGCTCTATTGCCATCATAGTTTCGATCGGCCTGTCCGGCCTGCTTCATAATCGCATCGAACACCCGGCAGAAAAGTGGCTCAGAGACAAAGTCCACGTTCCCGTTAAGATGGCCCGCGGCCTGACGATCGGGTAGCTTCCCGTCAAAGTTCCTCTGCAGCTGCTCGAACCGTTCCAACGACTTGTTCAGTTCCTCGGGGCGGCCCTGCTCCACCTCCAATGGAGATCGTTCTGTCTAAGTTAACGGAAGATCGCGGATTCGGCGCGCTGGCACGCCCGCATACAAGCCATTGGCCTCACAGTCTTTTACAACCACCGCCCCGGCCGCTATTACGCACCCCTGGCCGACAGTCACACCAGGCAGAATAGTGGCCCGCGCGCCGATCCATGCTCCGTCACCTATGGTCACATGGGTATCAATCGAAACTCCGCTGCCTGCGCGCCAATACGCAGGGCCGATCTCGTGAGTCGAGGTAACAATCATCGCTTGCGGTCCGAAAGCTACTCGTTCGCCAATAGTGATCCGACCTAAACCGCTCAGGACAACACCCCTGTTTAGGTAGGACCCGGCCCCGATGCTCACCTTGGTGGTTTCAATTTCAACGCCGGACTCCATCCCCACGTATGCGACCTTCAGCCCCGATGCCACGAGAAGTCTCCATCTCAAGCCCATAGGAATTATAGGAAGGGAGCAGAACGCGGATAATACTGACACTCCAACAAAATAGCAGCTCGTTGCAGGGGGAAGGTGTCGGCAGGGCAGCCGCCGGGGTGCTGGTTGTAACGAGGCTATTGAAATTCAGACAGGAAACTGTCCTCGATATTCGACGAAGGCAGCACCGCCAGGCCCGCGAACGAAATTTTTGGAATTCATCCCCACACTTCGGCGGGTCGGTACGTGCGGACATCCTTGCTGGCAGCGTACTGCATGAGAGCGGTGAAATCTGCGATAGACCAATCTTCCGTAAGCGATGGCGCATTATTAAGATCGTGAAAAGTTAGATAGGAGATTCCGCCACGTTCGACAACCTTGTCGATCATGGATTTGGCAGAAGCAAGAGTCTTGTCCCTGGTGACGTACCAGGCGGGCAAGAGGAGCATGTTCCCCATGTCTGGAGTGCAGTATTCGACAGTGCCTACGCGGCGGGACGTGCGGACGTTCTGCCGTTTACATTCCGCCAGAACCGCGGCGTTCCACGAACCACCAGGATAGACGAGGTGTTTAGCATCCTCAGGCATCCCGTTGTTCACCAAGTACTTGTAGCCGTCCGCGATGCTTGAACGCACTTCGTCCGGAGTCATTGTTCCGAGCTGACCGTGAGCTTTAGTGTGATTCGCCATGCCCCAGCCCGCCACGTACAGTTGTTGAAGCTGATCGAGGGGCATGTACCCAGGCGTGCCGACGTATCTCTCGGTGACTGCAACGTTGCCAGTTAGACCCAGGTCTTTCATGATTGGCCATGCAACATCATGAGTGGACTGGAAACCGTCATCGAACATAACTACGAGGCCGGATATCGGCTGCCTATGTACTCGAATTGGACCTAGTTCTAGGGAAGTCCCCGCTGCGGTACTTACCGGGTAAAAGTTGAACTTGATAGCTTTCACATTTCGGGCCTCCGCGAGGAAGTTCCCCGAGGAGGCGCCGCCTGGGTTAAAGGCGGTAAGCGGAAAAGATACGGTGTGCCATAGCCCGTTTACTCTATCTGTGCCCATGATTGGGGAATACTCGTATCGCTTAGTGAATGTCGTATCTCCAATAGATATTGCGAATGTGAGCCGTTGGAAATTGTTGTCCAGCACTTTCACGGGAATCGAGACAAATGAATTTGTCATGTCCAGTGACACCGGGAGCACAATTGCGGCGCCAGCAGTTCCCGCCGGGAGGTCTGCCCTTACGACTCGTTCCCTGGTCGGTAGGGTGGTGGCGATTTCCGTTACCGTGGTTCCGATCAGTGTGAATCCCGCCAAATTCGAGTAGTCGTTGAGCACGACTCCCGGGTCTGCAGGTCCCCTAGCGGGGGTTGGAATGTCGCGGATAAGTCCCCCGGACTCGGCCTTTGTGGCGTAGACGGTGCTACCGGACGCTGGGGCAAAGGTTGCACGGAGGTCGGGAAGTTGAGCAGGTAAGATTTGGGCATTGTCATCTAATGCTGCGACGCCAAGCGGCGCGGCCTTCTCAGTCATTGGAATGTAAGAATTGGTGGCGGTCGTTTCGGTCGCGGCAGCATGGGCGCTGCTGGCAGCGATAGCCGACACTGCGGAAGCGCCGGTTAGCGCAGTAAGAAGGGTTCCGAATCGAAGAAGCCCTCGGCGGTTCACGCTTGAATCTCTTGATGATGCCTGACGGTCCCCAAGACCAGTTTGGTTGTCCATATGCAGAAGTTATTTGGCGAGTAATTGCTCAACCAGCGTGTGGTATACGCGTTTTGTTGTCCAAGGAGTACTCACATATCGTGAGCGCTACTCAAGTCAGGTCACTGCTGACCCCTAAGGAAACCCACCAGAGGGTGAAAGAAAGCGGGGTCCGCTTTCGGGGGACACGCCCGTGTTACCAGGCGGGTATCATAGGGCTGTTTACGAACACAGGTTGGGGAACATGAAACACAGCTTAGGACTCACGGTGCCCGTTGTCGGCATGCCATTAATCGTATCGGGGGCGGATGTCGAGCCGGCGGCCTTGAAGCAGTTGATCTTCGGGATTTTTGGGATCGTCTCCGTCCTCACCGGTTTGGCCGTTCTGCTCTCCGAGCGGCCCTCGCCGTATGAGGACTAACACCCGTACCCCGATGATTGCGGGGGCTCTGGCTGTCGGCTTGATGTTGGCTGGTACGAGATGGGCCTCGTACCTGGGGATCCCCCCGTTATTCCCTGCGGATGTCCTTCTAATCTGTGCCGCCGTCCATCATTTGTTGAAGCAGAACAAGAATTCAGCAACCATCCTCAGGCCGAGGGAGTTCCCTACCGGCATAGTCTTGGTTTTCATATACTGCACCATCCGCTTCATTGTGGGTGCGGACCTCTCGTTGGTCGCGATTAGGGACGCCGTGCCCTATCTGTATACGATCACTGGGCTACTGGCTTGGTCCTCGGTGTCACAAGCATCTGACGAATCCCTAGAGAAAACCCGCAAATTCTTCACGGCCGCACTCGGATTTCACGCGGTTTGGTTTTTCGTTGTGGTTATCGTCTACCCGCCGTTGCCGGAAATCATGCCTCTCGTTTCCGCTGAGCAAAATTTGCACATGTTCACCGGCAGGGGTGACGTGGATACCGCGCTTACGGGGGTGATGGGTGCAATACTGCTACACAAGTTGATTGAGGGCGGCACGAAGCGTAAGTTCTTGACGTTCCTAGCGCTTGCCTGCTGCTGGGCGGCTTTTCTTCACACACAGTCGCGGGCTGGCCTAATTGGAGCTCTTGTAGCCCATGCTCTGGTGATGCTCGCCGCCTTCGCCGCCCCCGAAGGGCCATATTCAAAAAAGAAGCTTGGACTGATAGGTCTCTTCCCGTTCGTGGTTGTAGGCGCTGCCGCACTGGTCATGACTAGCGATATTGGTGTTCGGTTGCTCGCCACTTTCACAGGAGACGAGTCGAGCACGCTTTCTGAGGGTGCTGCGGGCACCACCAGGGCGAGGAATAACGCGTGGGCGGCAATCTCCCAGTGGGTATTTGACGACCCGGCCCGAACGACCGCAGGAATCGGCTTTGGCCCAAACTTCATGGGACTGTCAGGGGCCGATGTACAATTGATCGGCAGCGCTGTTGAAGGGGTGATCATTCCTCGCTCGCCCCACAACTTTTGGTTCGGCTCCCTAGCTCGCTTAGGGCTTTTTGGTCTCATTTTGCTATTAGCCGCGACGGCGGGGTTTGTGCTCCGGGCGCTCCGTGACCGGCGGTTCTTGGCAGTGGATCCTACCCGCTTGCTGTTCTACATGGTGCCGCTTTCACTGATCTTCCCCGCAAGTTATGGGGTGGTGCTGGAGTCCCCTTTCGGAGCTATCCCCTTCTGGTGGTGCATCGGTGCCGCTCTAGCGCTGGGACCGGCACGGCGACCGACCATACCCCAGCAAGTCCGGCTGACATCCCGGGCGGGCCGACGGGAAATGCTTCGGCAAACCGCGAGAGCACGGCCTCGCCCTGCGGGAGAGCCTGTTTCAGGCATGTAAGAGAAGGCCAAGCGGACGCGATGACGAAGGCCATCCTTGTTCCGTGGGCGGATTGGGTCTGCTCAGAGCTGCGAGCCGCCCGGGGCGGGGTGCAGCCCGTCTGGGTCCAGCAGTGCCGCGACCCTGCATGAATGATTACGTAACATTCTGTGGGAGTCCAGATGCCCCGGCCTGCTTCCCCGTGAGGGTGGATAGTTCCGACGGGTGCATCTGGTGCGAGACGCAGTAAACTGCCTCGTTCACCCGCATAGATATGTGCGGGTTCTAACTACCGCCAGGACGCTGGCGTTGGAAGCCGTGCCGTAGCGGCGGTAAGTCAGTATTGGTAGGGCTAGACCCAGTATCTGTGCCCCTGTGTGTCTGTACTCAACGACTACGTGCAGTTCCGGTTCGACGGAGATCAGAACCGCGGCCATGTCGTGCTCAACAGCTCTGTGTGGTCGGTTGTCCGGCAGGATGACCGACTCTGGCGCGAGCAGGGGCCGGGGTATGCCGACGCCCTTCGTCGGTTGGCTCCCGGGACCGTGGTATGGACTACTGAAGAGACGCGCCCAGGCGTCCTCATTGCGCTTGAAACTGGCACGATCGTGATCCACCCTGCCAAGGAAGAGACCTTCGTCGAGATTGCCGACTCAGCGGTTTCCCGGGTGGCCGATGAATTGCCTGGCGCCAGGCCAAGGACAGCTTCGAAGACCTGACGTAGTGCAGCATCACCCAGAGCCACCAAGGCAGGGCCCAGCACGGACCCTGCCTTTACAGTTTCCCTCCTAGCCCCCGTGGGCCGGGACCTGGACAAAGCGGGACAGGTATTCCATCAGGTCACGGATCCCAAAACTTAAGGCCCGGAGGTCCTCGGTGGTGCCCGTGGTGTTGATCAGCGACCCCAGCTGGGCGCTCTGGATGGTGACCCGGTCTCCCTCCTTGTGCGTGAAGTCAAGGCCCGGCGTATCCCGGTCCTGGCTGGGTGCAAAGACCGTCCCCGTGAACAGGGCAAAGCCGTCCGGGTACTGGTGGTGCCTGCCGTAGGCGGCTCCCACCAGTTCTTCGAAAGGCCTGCTGATCCGGGACAGGCTGTTCTGCCCTTCAAGCCGGTAGCCGTCGGTTCCCTCCACCGTCAGCGTGTTGTCCTCGCTCCGCAGCGACTCCAGGCTGAACCCGTCGTCGAAGAGGCGGACAAACGGGCCGATGGCACAGGATGCGTTGTTGTCCTTGGCCATGCCAGCAGGAGCGCACTGCGGCCCTCCACATCGCGCAGGTTCACGTCGTTGCCCACGGTCGCTCCGCGAACCTGGCCCGGGAATCAACGATCAGGACCGGTTCCGGCTCCGTGTTGTTCCAGCTGGAAAAGGTCGGGATGCCGATCCTGGCCCCAAACCCGACGCTTGAGAGCACCGGGGCCTTGGTGAAGACTTCCGGGTCCGCGCCGAGCCCCACCTCCAGGTACTGTCACCACATCCCCTTGGCCTTCAGCACCTCCTTGATCTGCACGGCCTGCTGAGAAGCCGCCAACGTTGTGCGTTCAAAGTCACCCGAGTGCCCGCCACCGAATGAACGGGCGGGCACCTTCCATGTATCGGATGCTAGACGAGCAGGCTCTCAGCCGCCGCGCGTTGGGCATGCCCAGCGAAGATGCTTGGGTCCAAGTTCTCAACAGAGGACTTGCCCAGGAATCCCATGGCTCCCTTGAATTCCTCGTGGAGGATCCCGAACACCCGGTCCACCGCAGGCTCCCCGCCAGCGGCGAGCGCATACGCGAAGGGCCGGCCCGCGAGGGCGGCCTTGGCGCCCAGCGCGACTGCCTTGACGATGTCGTGCCCGCGTCGGATGCCGCCGTCGAGGTAGATCTCCGCGCGGCCGCCAACCGCCTGGACAATGGACGGCAGGACGTCGATGGTGGCTGGCTGGGAGTCGAACTGCCGGCCGCCGTGGTTGGAGACGAAAATGCCGTCGGCGCCCTCGTCCACGGCCCGGGCCGCGTCCTCGGCGTCCATGATGCCCTTGATCACCAGGTTCCCCTTCCACTCGGCACGGAGCCTGGCGAAGTCCTCCCAGTTGGCGCCCGGGTTCTTGTTGGATGCCATCCAGTTTCATCTCATCCATACGTAGCGGCCGGCCGTTGATCTGGTAGTTCCCGTACGTCATTTTCCGGCCGGTGAGCCAGCGCCACAGCCAGGCCGGGCGCGTGGCGGCGTTGAAGTAGTCCGCCACCGGCGGGCGCGGCGGCATGGACAGCCCGTGGTGAAGGTCCCGTTCACGCTTGCTGGAGGACCCGACGTCGCCCGCCACCACGAGCGTCTCAACCCCGACGGCCCGTGCCCGGTTGATGTAGCTGGCCGTCTCCGCCGGATCTTTCCAGAACGCGATCTGCGCCCACAGGTTGTTGGGGGCCACCTTGGCCACCTCTTCCAGCGAGCAGCCAGCCCAGGCGCTGTGGATGAAGATCGACCCAGCCCTGACCGCAGCCCTGGCAACGGCGGGGTCCGACCCCGGATGGAAGATGGTGAGCATCCCCATCGGAGCCACCATTAGCGGCATCGCCAGGGAATGGCCCAGCACGGTGGTGGAGGTGGTCAGGCCGCGGAGGTCCACCATGGAACGCTGGCGGAGCATGAGGGCATCGAAACGGTCCTCGTTGGCGCGCATGGTGGTTTCATCCAGCGCGCCACCCTCCAGATAATCCGAGATCATCTTGGGCAGCTGCTTCCGGGAAGCCCTGCGGTAGTCATCAATGCTGACAATCCATTTGTTTCTCAAGGGTCCTGCTCCAATGTGAAGGTCTAAATTACTTTCGCCAAGAATTGTTTGGTGCGTTCGTGCCGGGGTTCCCGCAGCACGGTCCGTGGGTCGCCCTGCTCCACGATTCCGCCGCCGTCCATGAAGATCAGGTGGTCGCCCACTTCCCGGGCGAAGCCGATCTCATGGGTCACCACGATCATGGTCATCCCGCCGTCCGCGAGCTTGCGCATCACGTCCAGCACCTCGCCTACCAGCTCCGGGTCCAGCGCGGACGTGGGCTCGTCGAACAGCATCAGCCGCGGCTCCATGGCCAGCGCCCTGGCGATGGCCACGCGCTGCTGCTGGCCGCCGGAGAGGGACGCCGGGTAGGAGTGGGCTTTCTCGGACAGGCCCACCCGCTCCAGGAGGATCTTTGCCCGGTCCTGGACGGCCTTCCGGCTCTCCTTTTTCACCCTGACCGGTGCCTCGCAGATGTTCTCCAGCACCGTCATGTGGGGAAAGAGGTTGAAGCTCTGGAACACCATGCCGATGTTCTCGCGCATCTTCGCCGCCTCCGCGTTGTTCTGCGCGTGCAGCCGGCCTTTCCTGACCTTCACCCCAACCGGTTGTCCCTCCACAAGGATGTACCCGCCGTCGAGCGTTTCCAGCTGGTTGATGCAGCGCAGGAACGTGGACTTGCCGGACCCCGACGGCCCGATGATGCAGGTGACGCTGCCCTTGAGGACTTCGAGGTCGCCGAAGCTCTTGGTGACCCCCTGTGCCTCAATCATCACGTCAGTCATGGTCGGGCCTCCCGTGTTGTGGTGCGGGAGCTTGGCGCCTTGGCCTTGCGGCGCCGGCTGCTGCGTCCCGCGGTGATTCCGCCCCGGTTGAAATGCCGCTCAATGAAGTACTGGCCCAGGCTTAGGACGCTGGTGACCAGCAGCCGCCTTTGCCGAAGTCCGAGAGACCGTCCTGGCGCTCGTGCCGCAACCCAAGGCAGGTCCGTTGGCCCCTCGCGGTGCTCCACTCGCTGGGTTAAAACATTTGCAACCAGCTTCGCCGAGCTGGCGCGTGGGCATGACCTGGGACGAGAGCCAGCCGCAGGGATGCGCTCGAGGATGATCCGCTTGCCGTTCGGAGTCAGGCGGGCGTTACGTTGGGTTGGACGTGAAGACCTCTTAGTCGTTGGCTGTGCTTGGTAACCGCCACCTAAGAGGTCCTCACCTATTCACGATGTAACGAATGTCCTGACTCTGTACACCTGAAGACGCTCCCCTTGCTACGTCATGAGGCTAACGGCAACCTCTTTGCCGTTAATGAACCCTACTTCCGCGCGAAACGATACATGAAGGCTGCCATAGCGTCGCGGTTGATGGATTGGAGGGGCTGGTAGGAGCGGGTGCCGTCTGGGTTGGACCAGCCTGTTGAGATGCCTGTTTCGGCCAGCCAGGCCATTTCTTTGTAGAACTGCTGTGTGGTCGACACGTCCTTGAACGGTGAGACCGTCGGCAGGGTGTAGGCCGGGGATCCTGCCATCCGGTACATGAAGGCTGCCATCGCATCGCGGTTGATGGATTGGAGGGGCTGGTAGGAGCGGGTGCCGTCTGGGTTGGACCAGCCTGTTGAGATGCCTGTTTCGACCAGCCAGGCCATTTCTTTGTAGAACTGCTGTGTGGTCGACACGTCCTTGAACGGTGAGACCGTCGGCAGGGTGTAGGCCGGGGATCCTGCCATCCGGTACATGAAGGCTGCCATAGCGTCGCGGTTGATGGATTGGAGGGGCTGGTAGGAGCGGGTGCCGTCTGGGTTGGACCAGCCTGTTGAGATGCCTGTTTCGGCCAGCCAGGCCATTTCTTTGTAGAACTGCTGTGTGGTCGACACGTCCTTGAACGGTGAGACCGAGGGCGGGACGAAGTCGGGGTAGGGGGTGGCTTTGAAGGTGGTGGTCCACTCGGTGGCAGCGCCGGGCTGCAGGACGTAGTCGGTCTTCGCGCGGGCGGTCACGGTCACGGTGCCGGAGCCGGGGTAGG
>NZ_JBWJAR010000010.1:15541-16036 GCF_056389225.1 Pseudarthrobacter sp. rb
TGCCGGCAGCGGTGACCTTGTCGCCGAGGAGGTAGTCCACCCCCTCGGTGGCCGGGATGGTGACGGTGTCCTGGGTGGTGCCGTCCTTATCGGTGAACGTCACGGCCGCCGGAGTAACGGGGTAGGGGGTGGCTTTGAAGGTGGTGGTCCACTCGGTGGCAGCGCCGGGCTGCAGGACGTAGTCGGTCTTCGCGCGGGCGGTCACGGTCACGGTGCCGGAGCCGGGGTAGGTGCCGGCAGCGGTGACCTTGTCGCCGAGGAGGTAGTCCACCCCCTCGGTGGCCGGGATGGTGACGGTGTCCTGGGTGGTGCCGTCCTTATCGGTGAACGTCACGGCCGCCGGAGTAACGGGGTAGGGTATCACGGATAGTTTGGGTGGGTTGAGTGGTTCGAGCGCGCTTGACCAGGTGTGTTGGTTTTTTGCTGCGTCTTCGAGATATGCGAGAGCAGGTGTCCACGGTCCGGGTGTTGCACCTTGGGGGATGGTTATGGTGC